>JAIRLC010000088.1 GCA_031259645.1 Prevotellaceae bacterium
ATCGGATATAAAAATTTTTTTGCCAAAAATGTGAAAAAATATCTGTCTGGGTATCAGGATAAAGTTATTTTTGGTGGAATTATGGGTAAATTGAGTATATTTGTGTGATGAAATATTTCCAATATGTCTTTTTGCTGTTTTTTGTGGCAGGGTGTGAGTCGCCGGCTATCTACTACACCATTAACGGGTTTACGCAGGGAACTACTTACCACATCATTTACCGCGATGGGCAGCGGCGCCGTTTGCAGCCGGCCATCGACTCGCTGCTGTGCGGGTTTAGCCGGTCGTTGTCGGTGTACGACAGCACATCGGTGATTTCAAGGCTGAACCGCAACGAAACGGTGGACGCGGATGATTATTTTATTCGAGCGTTCCAGCGAGCCAAAGAGGTGTATGATGATTCGGACGGCGCGTTTGATATTTCGGCATCGCCGCTGTTCAACGCGTGGGGCTTCGGGTTTAAAGACAGGGAAAAGATTACCCCACACTTGTTGGATAGTTTGAAAACGTTTGTGGGCATGAACCGCGTGCGCTTGGAAGGCCGCCGGTTGGTGAAAGATGATGCGCGAATTACGCTGAACATGAATGCCCTCGCGCAAGGCTACTCAGTGGATGTGGTGAGTGAATGGCTCGAGGCGCAAGGTATTGCCGACTATCTGGTGGAAATAGGAGGGGAGATCCGTTGCAAGGGGAAAAACAAAAAGGGAAAGGAATGGGCGGTGGGTATCGACAGGCCGGAAGATGGTAACAGGATTGCGGGAGAGCAGTTGCAAGCGGTCGTGCATTTTACCGGTCGTGCGATGGTGACGTCGGGCAACTACCGGAAGTTCTATGTGGAGGACGGCAAGAAATATGCGCATACCATCGATCCGGCTACGGGCCGGCCGGTGACGCACAACCTGCTTAGCGCTACGGTTTTTGCCGGTGACGCCATCACCGCCGATGCGTACGCCACTGTGCTTATGGTCGTGGGGTTGGCGCGCGCTAAAGAGATGCTTTTACAGCGTCCGCAGTGGGGCGCTTATCTGATATATGAAGAAAATGGTGTGATGAAAACTTATACGACAGACGACGTGCAGGCCATGCTTCGTAATGAATAATTGAAAGTTAAGAATTAAGCGTTGGGAGTTGGGCGCACGGCGTTTGACAGCCGCTACAAAGTTCTTCCTGTTTGGCGCAGCGAATACCGAGCTGTTGCATATTTTTGTTATGTCCTATTTCGGTTTCGGGGAATTTGCCGTTCTTCTTTATAATCATGGTTATCGCCAATCCAGCGAAGCACAAGCCAAGTATAACAATTGATAAAATAATAATGGTGAATATTGTAGTCATATTATATATTGCATATATATTATTGGTACTTTGCCCATATTTCTTCGAACCATTTCATTTGGTCGGCTAGGGTAAGGTGGCTGTTGTCTAACAGCAACGCATCATTGGCTTGGCGGAGGGGCGTTACGGCGCGGTGCTCATCGATATAATCGCGTTGGATAATGTGCTGTAAGGTTTCCTGTAGCGACACTTGCCCGCCTTTTGCTACAAGTTCCTTGTAACGCCGTTCGGCGCGTACATGAGGGTCGGCCGTCATAAAAATTTTCAGTTCGGCCTGCGGAAAAACCACGGTGCCAATATCGCGACCATCCATCACAATGCCTTTGTCCTTGCCCATCAATTGTTGCGCGTGTACGAGGTGCGTGCGAACTTCGGCAATAGCGCTCACGTCGCTTACCTGTTGGGATACCTTGACGCTGCGAATATCGTGTTCTACATTTACTTGTTGCAAAAAAGTAATATTTTGTCCATCAATATTACGAAATTCAATTTGAATGTCAGGCAGTGCGGCAATCAATGCCTTTGTATTTATTTTTCCGTCATCGGAAATCAATCCGTGTTGCAACCCATATAAAGTTACGGCACGATACATGGCGCCGCTGTCCACGTAAATATAACCGAGTTTGGCGGCAATGGCTTTAGCAAATGAACTTTTTCCTGTAGAGGAGTGTCCGTCAATGGCAATAATTATTTTTGAGACAGGTGTATTCAATATTTTTTTATAATAGTGTTGTTTTTTTTGCAAAGATACAATAATATTTTGTACCTTTGTGTCCATTGTAACAATTTATGCGTGTTGCCGTTATAGATATGGGGACAAATGTGTATAATCTGCTGTTGGCAGATGTGGTCCCCGGAGCATGGAATCGTGTACATGAAATGAAACAACCTGCCCGTCTTGGTGATGGCGGGTTGCGTAGTGGTACACTATCAGCGCGAGCTTTCGACGCTGCTTCGGAAGCCATGGGGCGTTTGACTGCGCAATTGGCCGCGTGGGGCGGCGCTGAGCAGGTTTATGCGTTGGCTACATCGGCGGTGCGAGAGGCGGAGAACGGTCTTGATTTTGCCGAATTTATAGAAGAAAAATATCATATTCCAATAGAAGTAATTTCGGGCGACCGCGAGGCAGTGCTCATTTATAAAGGCATGAGAGAGGGTGTGCAATTGAAAGAAGAACCGGTATTGATGCTCGATATCGGTGGAGGAAGTAATGAATTTATTATTGCTGATGCCGAGATGATTTATTGGAAGCATAGTTTCCCATTAGGAATGGCGCGGCTACTTGAGCAATTCAAACCCGGCGATCCTATTACATCGAAAGAAGCAAAGCATGTAAGGTCGTACTTGAATCAAGAGATGAATGCTTTGTGGCAGGCATTGGAACGTTATACTATTACTACATTGGTGGGATCATCGGGCTCATTTGATACTTACAGGTCGTTGCTCACCGGCGCCGCGAAAGAAAAGAAACCGTCATACCTCATTGAATTGAACGCTTTTGCCGAATTGTACCACCGGTTATTACATGCTACTGCGGCAGAGCGCATGGCCATGAAAGGCATGACACCTGTGCGGGTTGATTTTATTGTGCTGGCGGCTATCTTAACCAATTTGGTTATTGAAAAAGCAGGAATCACGAAGATGATACAATGCAGTTATTCGTTGAAGGAGGGCGTGATGTGTGAATTAGCGGAGTCATATAATATATTAAATATAAAATAAAAATAAACCGGATATGAAGATTTTAGTCGTAGATGATGAGAGAAGTATTCGCAATACCATGAAGAATATTCTGGAATATGAAGGATACGAGGTGATGTTGGCTGAAAAAGGCGAGGATGCTTTGGCTGCCGCGGAAGCGAATAATTTTGATGTTATTTTTTGTGATATTAAGATGCCTGAAATGGACGGCATTGAGATACTTGATAAGTTGCAGGAAAAACACCCCGAAATTCCGGTTATTATGATTTCCGGACATGGCACCATTGATGCCGTGGTGGAGTGTATTAAAAAAGGCGCGTACGATTTTATTGAAAAACCGCTTGATTTGAATCGTATTTTAATTACCATACGCAATGCCACGGAAAAGACGGAACTGGTGAGGGAAACCAAAACATTGAAGCGGAAAGTGTCAAAAATCCCTGATATGGTGGGCGATTCGGATGCCATGGTGAAGATTAAAGATTTGGTGGACAGGATTGCGCCGACGGAAGCACGTGTGCTGATTACCGGATCGAATGGGACGGGGAAAGAATTGGTGGCGCGGTGGATTCATGAGAAAAGTCCGCGTGCGGCAGCGCCTTTCGTGGAAGTGAATTGTGCCGCCATTCCCGGAGAACTTATCGAAAGCGAATTATTCGGACATGAAAAAGGCTCTTTTACTTCCGCGGTGCGACAACACAAAGGAAAATTTGAGCAGGCGCAGGGCGGCACCTTATTTCTTGATGAAATTGGAGATATGAGCTTGTCGGCACAGGCCAAGGTGTTGCGTGTGTTGCAGGAAAATAAGGTGACGCGCATTGGAAGCGACAAAGACATCAGTGTGAATGTGCGTGTGGTTGTGGCAACAAATAAAAACCTGAGGGTGGAAATTGAACGTGGGAGTTTTCGTGAAGACTTGTACCACCGGCTTAGTGTCATTATTGTGCACATGCCCACGTTGGCCGAGCGGAAATCCGACATCCCCTTGTTGGCCGATTATTTTATGAAGCAAATTTGTGTGGATTATAATTATGCGAAACGGAAAATTACGGATGAGGCGCTTGTTGAGATGCAGAAATATCCATGGACGGGAAATATCCGCGAATTTCGCAATGCCTTAGAACGGCTTATTATCCTTTGTGATAAAGTTATTAGAGTGGAGGATGTGAAGCAGTACGTAAATCCGTTGTTCTCGTGAGGCGTTTATATAATTTCCGCAGCAAATTTAAGTATCCATCCTTGTTTTCCATCAGCCAACTTAATGCACTGCCACTCGCCGAGTGTTTCGAGTATGGTTACTTTGGTTCCTTCGTGCAGTATAAATAAATCTTTTCCTGACGTGTCGGGTGAACTTTTTACGGTGATCACCGCAGGCGTAATAATGGCAGCGGAAGTGTCGTGTAATTCCTTCTTTTGGTAGTAGGCAAATACTCCACAGTTAATACTCCCCAACAGGATAAGAATAGACAGGAAGAACGAAAATTTTCGTAAAGTGATATTGTGGGCAAAAAGGAAAAGTCCGAATAACAGTAAGCCTAAGGTGAAAAAGATAATGGAAAGCCATGCCCACGTGTCGGTACCGGCGCCGTTGCGCAGGTTTTTTATCCATGTGAACACAAAAAATTCGGGAACAGCTTCGATTTTATCCACCGTCATGGCATTTGCCAATGCTAAATTGTGGCTGATATCGGCGTCTCCGGGGCGTAGTTTGATAGCGCGTTCATAGTATAAAATAGCCTTCGATACTATATTTTGTTTGAAATAAGCGTTGCCGATATTGTAGAATAAATCGGCGGAAACCTCACCCGATGCCTCGATCATGTTGTAGTAGGTGATGGCTTCATGATAGTCTCCCGAAGCATACAGGTTGTTGGCTTTAACCCATATTGAATCCACAATCTGGGCATGCAGTATGCCGGTAGCAACAACAAACAGTATAGATGTGATTATTTTCTTCATTTTTTTATTCTTTAACTACTTTAAAACGTTTGTTCGAATTTACTGATAATATTTGTGGCGTCATGATATACTTTTTCCATTTCGGAACGGCCGGCATTGGGGGCATAGCGTGCGTACTCACACTCGTCGAGCAGATGCAGGTAAGCCTCAATGTCTTCCTCTTTCGCATGCTTGCGCTGCATGACTTCACGTGCGGTTTCGCGCGAAAGATCGGCAAGCATAAGCGCCGATTTGTCGGTGAGGAAACCCCATAAGGCACGGCTGACTTCCTCATAAAAGTTGTTTCTGTCGCCACTCTTCAGGTATTGTCCCGCCGTTTTTAATCGCTGTTGGGCTATTCTATTCGCTTTGCGGTGACGGGTGCGTGTAACATCCTGTAATTTTTTTATGTGATTTTTAAAAGAATAATATATAATGATGAACAGTGTGAATAATAAAACGAACATCAGATAGTAGCTCCATGTGCCGAAGAAAACGAAGCCCTTTTCGTGTAGGCGCAAAGGTTTTGTTTTAATGTAGAGAATGTCGCTGCCCAGTGCCTTTATCGATTGCCTGTTGACGCCCGCTATGCTTGTGGCAGTGCTGGCATTGGGGTCTTTGGCTACACCCAGATGCAAATTTTTAGAACGAAGGGTGACATATTGCTTTTTGGTGATGTCGAAATAGGTGAATTCTACAGGAGGGATGTCGAAACTTCCCTCATTGCGTGGAATGACGGGGTATTCAAACTGTTTGGTGCCCGATATTCCCGACGATGAAGTTTTCGTATTGTCGGATGTTTTCACGTCGTAGGTTTCAAAGTGAGGCGGGAAATTCACCTTCGGCTTTTCTACTAATTTAATGTTGCCTTCGCCGGTGATTTTTACGATTAATGAAAGTGCATCGTTGGCGGTTACGCTATCGCGGTTAAATGCGGCGTCCATGCGGAAGTTGTTACCCACAGCGCCTTTGAAAGAGGCCGGTGCACCGCTTGGGAGCGGCTCTACCTTGATAGTGGTTGGAGGCGATTGAATATGTTTGCGAATATTTTGCGGCGAATCGAAAAAACTGTCGAAGAAACTGCGTGGTTGGCTGTTTTTTGCATACACTTGCAGTACGCAATTTACTTCAAACGGATCGATTTTAAGTGTTCCGGTTTGTTGCGGAAAAAGAATGTAACGGCGTAACAGCGCGGTGTTGTATAATTTTCCGTTTACGTTCTCGCGTTGAAACTGCAATTGTTGCGGCGTTTCCAGTTCCTGGCTCCAAAAGCCGTTGAAAGTTGGGAATTTCACATCTTCAAAGCCTGCGATGTTCATTTGGCGGGTATATAGTTTGATGGTGGCAATCATGTATTCGCCTTGCACCGCCGTCGATTTGCTGAGGTGAATACGTGTGAATACATCCGTTTCGTCGGCATTGATGTTTTGATGGCTTTCGGGAGCCTGTTCCTGTGTTGTGGTAGTTTGTGTGTTTCCATTTTGGGAGGTGTTTCCTCCTGCAACTACTTGGATAGATAAAGTTTTTGTTTGGTATGCTTTCCCTTCTACCAAAGCTTCGGCTGCACCGATATTTATAGTGCCTTCCTGATTGGCCTGAAGAATGTAAACCATACTCACAGAGCGGTTGTAGCTGGTTTTTCCATTAATAATCTGTACACTCGTACTGGTAGAGCGCGATGGCCCTGCCAAAACGGAGAAGCCGCCAAAATCGGGCGCAGTAAAGTTTTCGAATTCGTTATTCAGGGTGAACGTAATGCGAAAGGCTTCGCCTACGGTTACTATACGCGGCGCCGAAGCGGTAAATTCTACCGTTTGCGCTTGCATCATTCCTGCGTCAAGCAGGATGATTAAAAAGATAAAAAATCGTTTCATCATAAGTTACCAGTTCTTTTCTGTCTTGTATTTTCCCAAGGCTTTTGCCTTTTCTTTCTTTACTTTTTCCTGTGTTTCTTTTTCATTTGATTGCACGGCCTCTAATATTTGTTGTGCTTGCTGCGGCGAAATTTTAGGCTCTTGTTGTTGCTGCTGCTGGTCGTTTTTGTCATTTTGCTGATTGTTGTTGTCTTGTTTGTCGTCTTGGTTTTGGTTCTGGTCTTGTTGCTGGTCTTGGTTTTGTTGCTGGTCTTTGTCGTTGTTTTTATCCTGATTTTGATTCTGCTGTTGCTGTTGTTCTTCGTCTTTCAACATGCGTTGCGCGTAGGCAAGATTACTTCGGGTTTCGTCATCGGTGGGGTTCAAGCGTAAAGATTGTTTGTAGGCGTCGATACTTTCTTTGTATTTTTTTTGTTGCAACTGTGTATTGCCCAAGTTATGCATCAGCTTTGCCCGGCCGGCGTCGGTTTGATGTTCGTCCGACGACAGGTTTTTAAATAAGGATTCGGCCTGCTCAAATTGATTTTGTTTGTAAAGCGCATCGCCTAAATTGAATTTTGCGATATACGATAACGAATCTTTTTCCAATCCCCGCCGGAATGCGATTTCAGCTTCATTATATTGTTCGTCCTTGTATTTTTTAATACCCTCCCGCACTTCTTTTTTGTCTTCCTGCGCCCATGCAGGGAGTGAAAGCGACCACAAAAATATAAACAAAAATGTTTTTTTGAAAATATCGAAACTTTTCGACCACCGGTTTTTCCGTTCTACAATAAACATCTCGACAATAAGAAGAAATAAGGTGAATACAAACATATACATAAATTGTTCATTAAAATCTTCAAATACAATGGCATTCATTTCTTGCTTTTCCATGCTGTTGATACTTTCCACCACTTTGTCCAATCCGAGGTCGGCGTTGGTGGCATGGGTATAGCTTCCAAGTCCGGCGGCGGCGATTTCCTGCAACACGGCTTCGTTTAATTTTGTTACCACAATATTGCCGTCTTTGTCTTTCAACATGCCGTTTTTAGTGGGTATCGGCTGGCCTTCCACAGAGCCGATGCCGATGGTGTGTATCACAATGCCGTTTTCCACGGCGGCTTTTGCGGCAGCCACCGCGTCATCCTCGTGGTTTTCGCCATCGGTGATGATGATGAGTGCGCGGCTTTTGTCGCTTTGCAAGGTGTAGCTGCGCATGGCCAGCGCAATGGCTTGCCCGATGGCCGTACCTTGTTTAGGCACAATGTCGGGAGAAATAGACGACAGGAATATTTTGGCCGATACGTAATCGGTCGTTACGGGAAGTTGCACATAGGCGTCGCCGGCGAATATGATGAGCCCGATGCGATCGTCTTTAAGACGGTCGACCAGCCGCGAAATGGCGAGCTTGGCGCGTTCCAGGCGGTTTGGACGAAAGTCTTCCGCCAGCATACTGTTCGACACATCGAGCGCGATAATAACCTCCACGCCTCTGCTTTTTACTTCGCGCACGGTGGCGCCGATTTGCGGGCGCATCAGTCCCAGTGTGAAGAAGAAAAGGGCGAGGCATAACAAAATTATTTTCAGCCAGCCGCGTCGTTTGGAAACTAATGGCATCAAGGGTTGCATCAATTGCACGTCGCCAAAGCGCAACAACGCTTTGCGTTTACTGCGCACAAATAACGCATA
>JAIRLC010000091.1 GCA_031259645.1 Prevotellaceae bacterium
AAAATTTGTTCCTACCTTTGCAAAATTATTGCCATACCACTACTTATAGAAAAACATATTCTATTATAGTACGGCAGGAGATCGTTCTAAAATATGTAAATTATTATTTTTTGTATGTTTTCATATAAAAAATGGTATTTGTTTGAATACAAGCCACCAAAGAGGCTTTATTACAGGGCCCAAGACTACCACCGCTTCAAGAAGTCGTGGTGGTGGCAATGGGCGCCGGATTGAATAAATCCATACGCTTTATACGTACGTCGTTGGCGGTTATTTGAGCGGCAGTAATTCAACTGTCTTATAAAAAATTTCGGCGCCTTCCAATTGCAACAGGATTTTTCCTTCGGATACCGAAAGATTGGACGCTTCATTGACCTTCTGCCCGTTTACATAATGCTCGGATGTGTTATCCGTGCAAATAATTTCAATGGTGTTCCATGCCGGCGCCGGGTTTTCGAAGTTCGCGGTGCGCACTACCCGGTGAGATTGTCCCTCGGGACGGGTATTTGGGGAGTCAAGTGTCGTTCCTCCGACCAAATAATAGTCGCCGCAGTCGTTTTCCTGCACCTGACATTCCACCGATACCGGCCAGACGTTGTCTTCTGCCGTTTCGGAGAAATGATAGAGGATTCCGCTGTCGCGCGGGGCATTTTCACGCGGCGCGTATTTTTTCTCGCCCCAGCGGAAAACAACACGCAGGTAATAGTTTTTGTACGCTCCGTTCGTGCAGAGGTATCCCATACTTTCACCGGCAAAGTGCAAGACGCCGTCTTCTACCGCAAAGGCTTTTTCCACATCGTTGTTTTTCCCATAGGCTTGGGTGTAGGTGTACCAACCCGTTAAGTCGCTCCCATTGAACAATGTAACAGGTTGCACAGCGCCGTTGTTTATTTTCGTAAACGAGGCTTTGTCCTTGTGTTCTTTCAACACAGTGGGAAGTTCTTGCGTGCCTCCGCACGAGGCCAACAGGGTACCCAAAAGTACCGCAGCCATAAAAATACGTGTTTGTTTCATAGTTATTTGTTTAATAATAAGTTTTCATAAATAAACCGCAAGGTCAATTGATGGCTGTGTTCGCGTTTGGCGCCCCGGTAACCATGCCGGCTTTCGGGATAAATCATCAATTCAAAATCCTTGTCCAAATCCTCAAGCGATGATACCAATTGAAAGGTGTTTTGGACATGTACATTTTCGTCGCGCAAGCCGTGGGTGAGCAAAAGCCGCCCCTTCAGTTTTCCGGCATGGGTGAGCACGGAAGCCGTTTTGTAGCCTTCAGGGTTTTCGGCCGGGGCGTCCATGAAGCGTTCGGTGTACACCGCATCATAAAGTAACCAGTCGGTTACACTGCCGCCGGCAATGCCGTGGGTAAACACGCCGGCCCCATAAGTCATTGCATAACAGGTGAGATAGCCGCCATAACTAAAGCCGGTGATCATGATTCTTTCCGGATCGGCCTGGCCCTGTTCCACCAGCCATTTTACCACTTGCGTATAATCTTTGATTTCCCAATATCCCAAGTTGCGGTGCATGTAATTTTGACCTGTTTTTCCGTTATGCCCGCTGCCGCGGTGGTCAATGACCGCTTGAATTACGCCATCGCGCGCCAACCGGAGGGTTTCATCATTCGTGTTGCGCCAACCCTCCCGCACGCTCATGGCATTGGGGCCGCCATAAATCGACAGAATAACCGGATATTTCTTCCCTTCTTCCCTGTTCAACGGCCAGGTCACGCGCACCGGAAGGTCGAACAACCCATCTTCACTGCGCAGCACCACGAAATCGGTTTCAGGGTTTTGGCAATTTTTAAAAGACTCTCCTTTAGTATCTTGAAGCTCCTTAATTAATCTTCCTTTGGTGGTGTATAAGGCCACTTTCGGCGGTGTTTTCACATCGGAATAAGTGGTTACAAAATGCTTTCCGCCGGGCGACAGGGAAATATGGTGGGTATAATTCCCGAACGACAGCCGTTGCAGGTATTTTCCATTCAAGCCCACTTTGTAAAAATCCACACAGCCCACGTGATCTTTATAGCAGGTAAAGTAAACCGTTTTCTCCTGTTCGTCCACGCGCAACACTTCGAGAACAGTATAACTCCCTGTAGTAATTTGATTTAGAAACTTTCCATTGATGTCGTGTAAATACAAATGGTTCCAGCCGCTTTTGTCGCTTTGCCACACAAATCCTTTCCCCGATTCCAGAAAGCGGATGCGCGGCTCGTCGTCAATAGCAATCCAAGTGGGCTGGGTTTCTTCATAAATTTCGCGCAGGGCGCCGGTCGTAAGTTCCATTTCCAACAGCTGAAGGTGATTTTGCCCGTGGTTGAGCCTTTGCAGCCACAACGCCTTACTGTCGGGACGCCAATATGGAAGTCCAAAGTAGTAATTATCATCATTTTCCGGCTTAGCCCACACTACTGCGCCCCCGCCGGCTTTCACTATGCCGGTTTGCACTTGCGGCGCCGGCTCTCCGGCTTTGGGATAGCGTATTGTTTCCACATAACCGTCCTGGCCGGGACTGTCGGTAATGGTAAATAGCGGCACGCGGCTATCGTCCGTCCTGAAAAATGCCAAATATTCACTGTCGGGCGACCACCAGAACGCACGATACCGGCTTCCGCGTCCCAGGATTTCTTCCATATACACCCAAGAAGCATAGCCATTGAGAATGACGTCGCTACCGTCGGCCGTCAGGCGGGTTTCTTTTTTGTCGGCCAGCCGGATAGTGTAAAGGTCGTTACTGCGGGTAAATGCTACATACTGACTGTCAGGTGATAACGTGGGATTTTTTTCCTCTTCCGGCGTATGGGTAAGTTGTTCCCTTTGTTTATTGTAATGATTTAAATAAATATCACCATCTACCACTTCTACAGTTATTTTTTCATCGTCATTTAAACTTTTTTCAAGAGTTCCTAATGTTCCGGATTTAATATCTACTGTAATTAAATTATTTTCAGCACCGGTAAAAACAACCTTACCGGGTAACCAGTGAGATACCCGCCATGCCGGGTTGGTCACACATGGGTTATTATCTTGATTTGCCGTTGTAGATAACTGACTTTGCTGTGCTAACAAACAAATGTTTATCGGTACACAAAAAACTGAAAGTAAAATTTTATGCAAGTGCCTCATTGTATTTCTTTGAACTGGTTAGACATATCGTTAATTTTTACGGTTGGCCGGCTGTAATATAAGTTGTCGACATTCGGAATTTACAGCAATCCGGGCAAGCTGCTAATGGCATACAGGGGTACGTTTGTAAGCCAGTCTTCTTTCCTGAAATCCGACATGGAGGTGCGGACAGCAAGAGAAGGCCGGTTTTTCTGCACGAACATGCGTAAACTTTTGGCATGAAGGTTTTCCGCAGCTTTTACTTCAACCGGGATAATCTCATTTTTGCACTGAAGTAACAAATCAACCTCTGCATCAGACCGTTCTGACGACCAATAGGCAATATTCAAATTTGTATCCGTAATTAATTGTTGCAGCGCATATTGTTCCGTCAAAGCGCCTTTAAATTCTTCAAAAATCCGGTTTCCTTCTAATAATACTTTCTCGTCAAGCGACGTCATTGCGACCAACAAGCCAACGTCAACCAAAAACAACTTGAAGGTGGAAAAATCTTCGTATGCTTTTAACGGCAAGGCCGGTTTCGATACGCGGTTTACTTTGTGCAGCAATCCACAATCCTTCAACCAAGCAATAGCCAACTCAAAATCTTTCGCTCTGGCGCCTTGTTTAAGTAATCCGTATATGAATTTCCGGTTTTCTTTTGCCAATTGCGACGGAATGGCATTCCAAACCATACGGATGCGCGGAACAATATCAAAAGGGGCATGTTTGGAAAAGTCCTGCTCATAGGTAAATAATATTTTCTGCTGAATTTTCCGAACCTCATTGAAGTCATGGCTTTTAACAAAATCCGCCACGGCTTCCGGCATTCCGCCAATGTAGTAATATTGTTTCAACAAGTTGATATACTTTGTTTTAAACAACGCTATCATTTTCCAGTCTTGTTGCTGTATTAAATTAACAAACCGGCTTTCATCCATTGCCTCCAGAAATTCAATGAAAGTCAAGGGGTATAAATCTAAAAAATCTACCTTCCCAACCGGAAAGGAAGTATTCGGATGTAGCGCAATGCCAAGTAACGATCCAGCAGTGATGACGTGATATTCCGGTGCATTCTCATAAAAATATTTTAATGACGTCAAACCCCTTTCGGCCTCTTGGATTTCATCGAAAATAATCAACGTTTTTCCCGGGTCGGGTTTTACTCCGGTAAATGTATGAATGGCTAACAAGATACGCGAAATATCAAAATCGTTTACAAACAGGTCTTTCATCAATTGATGTTCCTCAAAATTGATGTAAACGAAATTATCGTACGCTAAACGGGCAAATTCTTTCATTAACCACGTCTTGCCTACCTGCCGCGCTCCCCTAAGGATAAGAGGCTTTCGTCTTGTATCTTGTTTCCAGTCTTTTAACGCCGACCATATAGCTCTTTTCATGGCAAATTAAACTAAAATGAACGCACAAATATACATTTTTTCGGACGAATTTCTGTAATATTTCACATTTTTTCGGACGAATTTCTGTTATTTACGACATTTTTCCGGACGAATAGTAAAATTTTGCTAACGAAAAAATCATTACTTTTGTATTTTAAACAAAACTAATATGAGGAAAAAAATTTGTAGATTAGGCATGGCAAGTATGATTTTGCTGGCCTGTACATCACCGGAAAAACAATTGAATATGAACACCTTTACCCAAACCGTAGGAACCGCAAAGGTAAGCCTCCTCTCGGAAGGGCAAAACACCGGCAACAGCGCTACGCTGATTGACGCTACATCCGGAATGTTTCGCGAATTTGCCCCCGACAGCACGTACCCTAGCGCCGTGAATGCCTTTTTAGTGCAGTTACCCGGACATACCATCCTCATAGACGCAGGATTCGGAAACCAATTACTACAAAATTTGAAAAGTTTTGACGTAGCTGCTGAACAAATTGACATTGTGGCACTTACACACCTTCATGGTGACCATATCGGAGGAATGTTGCGCGACGGGAAACCGGTGTTTCCAAATGCAACGGTTTATGTGTCGCAGCCCGAATATGACTATTGGACGAGCGATGAAGCCATGAACAGTTTGCCCGAAAACCGGCGCGGCGGATTTGCCGGCGCACGCAAGGTGCTGGAAGCCTATAAAAACCGGCTGCAACTGATTAACGTTCGGGAAATCGGGGAAACGCCAGAGCCGCTGGTTCCCGGTTTTTACGGCATAGCCGCGTACGGACACACGCCCGGACATATTATGTTTATGGTGGAGTCAGAGGCCGGCAAGTTTTTGGTTTGGGGCGATATTACTCACGCCATGGCTATTCAGACGCCTTATCCGGAGGTGGCTGTAACGTATGACGTCAACCCCGGGCAAGCCGTGGCCACACGTCACAAGGTGATGGACTACGTTGCCCGCTATCATATTCCGGTAGCCGGCGCCCACATTGCCTATCCCGGCATGGGAAAGCTTTTGGACAACAGGCGCCAGGGTTATTTATTTCAACCGGCCGATTTAAAAGAAAAAGTACAGCAAGCCGTACGCGAACAATTAAAAAAGTATCCCGAATCGCGGTTACAAGACCTTTACAAAAATTTCTTCCAGGATTATTTTGGTCCTGAACATTTAATTGCCGATACAGCGATGGCGGCGAAATACCTGCGTCAAGAATTGGATTCCGATATAAATCCGGCCGGCACATTTTTTGAGCCTGCCGGCTGGGAAGGCCATTTCTACCGGGTTAACCTTTCGACAGTAAAGGAAGGCAAAATCCCCTATTCCGTATTGCTCGACGCATTTTTGCGCAGCACCGGCCACGCCACCAAACCCCCTCTGCCGATATGGCACGCACAATGGGATGCCATTTTGTCACACATTGATGCATTGCAACTGTCTCTCCCTGACTACGAAACCGACAAGGCCGCATTACAAGAAATATTGCAATCGGGGCACTACGCGGTACACCATAGCAATGTTTTTAATGACGCCTATCACCCGCATTATCGTATTGTAAGCAAGAAAATTGTTGAAGAAGAATTGAAGTTATACTTAAAATGAAAAAGTATTATGCTCTAAATAAGAGTACGTAAAGAGATAAGAGCAGAAATCCGAAAGCAACTATAAGTGAAAAACTCATGATGGTTTTTTGCAGTGTTGGACTGATCTTTTCATCCGGCTTAAAATATAAGCCGATAAGAAACCATGTTACGTAAAACAAGCTCACAATCAACAACAAAGTGACAATATAGCCGATAGAGGCCAAGAACAATACCGAAAGGGCATAAAGAATATAATAGATCACCACCCCGATACCGACGCCAATAAACACCGGTGTAGACAAAGCAAATAAAACCGGGTATGTTCCTTTGCCGGCGCCATCTACATCCTGTGTCTTTGGAAAACCATAAAAATAAGAATACCAAGCCGTTGCGACTATAACAATAGTCCAATATAAAAGGCTATTAAATGCATTTTGGTCCAAAAACGTGTCCAAGGAATCCATGGCCAACAGTATTATTCCAAAAATGATACAGGCCGTAGTATAAAAAGCAAGCGTGAGGATAAAAAAGAGTCTTGAAAACAACAAAGTTTTGGTTTTCATGTTCCAGCACATTAAGTTACGACTATTTAAGTTGTAACAAAAATCATGCCAGAACAATGATTTATTAAAAAAAAATGATACCTTTGTCTTTACTTTATGGCAAATCCGTTTTTAAATATTTCCTTGTCGTTCCCGCTACACGATTCTGTATTAATTTTTTCGTTAATACTGTTCATCATTCTTTTCGCGCCCTTGCTCCTGAATAAAATGCGCATCCCGCATCTCATCGGCCTTATTATTGCAGGGGTGGCCGTAGGCCCATACGGATTTAACATTATAGCCAAAGAAAGCATACAGCTTTTCGGCGATGTGGGGTTGCTTTACATTATGTTTCTGGCCGGTCTTGACATCGACCGCTCCGATTTTAAGAAAAATGGTGGAAAAAGTGTGGTGTTCGGGCTTTACACGTTCCTGCTCCCCATGGGGCTGGGGTCCCTGGCCGGTTATTACCTCCTGCAATTTTCGTGGCTTACGGCTATCCTCTTCGCCAGTATGATTGCCTCGCATACGCTCATTGCCTATCCCCTCATCAGCAAATTGGGCGTGGCCAAGAACCGGGCAGTGAACATCGCCGTAGGCGGCACCGTGATTACCGATACCCTGGCGCTGATGGTGCTTGCCGTCATCGCCGCTATGGCTGTAGGCGAACTGTCACAGTTTTTCTGGCTTCATTTTGGGCTTTCCATCCTTTTCTTCGGGCTTATCGTGTGGTTTGCCATTCCGGCATTGGCACGCTGGTTTTTCAAACATTACGACGATAACGTAACCCAATATACTTTCCTGCTCGGTCTCATGTTTTTGGCCTCTTTCTTGGCCAAAGCAGCAGGTCTTGAAGCCATTATCGGCGCATTCCTGGCAGGGTTGGCGCTCAACCGGCTCATTCCGCGCACCTCGCCCCTGATGAACCGCACCGAGTTTGTGGGAAATGCCCTGTTTATCCCGTTCTTCCTCATCGGCGTGGGCATGATGGTTGATTTCCGCATGTTCGTCAGCGACATCGACACGCTCATCGTAGCCGGCGTGATGACGGTTACCGCCATGTTGGCCAAGTTTATCGCCGCCTGGCTCACACAAAAAACATTCCGCTTCTCGGTGGACGAACGCCACCTGATATTCGGGTTGAGCAATGCACAAGCCGCCGCCACATTAGCCACCGTATTGGTGGGGTACAATATCATTCTGGGATATGACGCCGAAAACAATCCCATCCGCATGCTGAATGAGAATGTGCTCAACGGCACCATTATTATGATCTTGGTAACCTGTACCATGGCTTCTATCGTGGCGCAAAAGGGAGCCAAGAATATTGCTTTGTCGCAAGCCGAAAACGAAACCGAAGAAAAAGAAGACGACAACGAAGAAAAAACGCTCATTCCCGTACATCATAGCGGGCATGCCGAAGAACTTGTAAATCTTTGCCTTACCACAAAATCGAAGAAAAACCGGAAAGGCATTTACGCCCTGCACGTGGTGGACAACACCCGGAGTGGCGACATGAACGAAAAAGAGGCCAAAAAAGCGCTAAACCGCGCGGCCGAAACAGCAGCGGCGGCCGACAATGAACTCACCGAACTGCTACGCTACGACTCGGATATTGTGAATGCCATCACCAGTGTGGTGCGCGAACAACGCATCACCAATCTCATTTTGGGGCTACACGAAAGCAAAGGAATTACCGACTCGTTTTTAGGCAAACTCACCGAAGGTATCCTCGCCAATTGCAATATCACGACTTTGATATACAAGCCGGCGCAACCACTGGCCACCATCAAGCGGCACGTGGTAGTTGTCCCCGGCCGGGCCGAACGCGAGCCGGGCTTCCCCTTCTGGCTGGTTAAACTTTGGAATATCGGCCGGAATACCGGCGCCAAATTGGTGTTTTACGCCACAGGGCAAACCCTGAATACGCTCCGGAAAATACATGACAGGCATCCTGTCGAAGCGGAATTTATTGAATTTGATGACTGGGACGACTTCCTGATTATCTCCCGCGACCTGAAGACCGACGACAACCTGTTTATTGTGATGAGCCGCAAAAACCACTTGTCGTACAACCGGGCGATGGGACGCATTCCCGTATATCTCAACAAATACTTCCACATCCACAACTTCATCCTGGTATTTCCGGTGCAACATGACGAAAACGACAACACCCGCAACCTTACCAACCCCTCAATGATGCCGGGTATTCAATTCCACAACAGCGAGATTGAGCGCACTATTCACAAGCTGTTCAAGCGGTAGTGGTTTATTAAACAACAAATGAAGTTTATGCTACTTGATAATTCATTTCCTATTATTGACAAATAGTCTTTTGTTTCCTCTAAAAAATAACTTATCTTTGTGGTGTAATACGTTTTGTGGTGAGAAAAGAAATAGGTAAATGGTTTATGGATGTGGCTAAATATGTGGCTACTGCTGTTTTAATTTCTTCTTTTCTGGGAGGTTTTGAACAAAAGTGGGTAATGTATTCGATAGGGGTTATAACTGTTGTTATTAGCTTACTCTTGGGGTTGTATTTTGTTAATGATAAAAATAAAAAATAGTTTATGGGTGCAATAGTTATGTGTATTACTATAATTGCCATTGGCATAGGCCTGTATATCTTTGACCATACTAAAACGGGAAAGCGGTTTTTTTGTGCTGAAGATTGATTGTTTTACAGGTATTTTTTAACAAATGCCAGCTTTTTGGGTTGTTTCTTAAATTATTTCCCGGATTATTTCGAGTTTCCGGCACCATCAGATAAAGCGTTTAAACCGCTTTTATTTCCTTTTCCAAAAACTTTTTGTATTGCCCAAACATAAAATTGTAAAAAGGCTGTAAATTGTCCGTTTCACGCGCTTTTTCCAACGCCTGAATGTAGGAAATACGGCTACTTTTATACACATAAAAAACAGGCAAATCAAATGCCGCTAAAATGTAATTCATAATCAAGCGGCTTGTACGTCCATTGCCGTCTGCAAAAGGATGTATGCTCACAAGTTGAAAGTGTGCATAAAAAGCCGCCTCACATTTTTGCTGAAATGTTTTTGCTTCTGCAATCTGCTTGTTTGTCGCCTTAACAAAAGACTTCATAAGGCCGGGAACTTTGCTGTAATTTGTGAACGTCCGCGCCCCCGCGTGAACGTTCACAAGTCGATAATCGCCGCGCGTGCTGTCAAATGTTCCTAATGCCGTACTGTAAATACTGCCTGTGTTCTTTACTACCATACCGCCTATTTCCTGTATAAACCGCTCTGTAAGCGGCTTTTTTTCACTTACTTTGTTGAGGGTATATACAAGTGCTTTTTGATGGTCAATTACCATTTGTTGCTCTGAAAAGGGCTTGTTTTTGGTGGGTATATCTTGGTCGAGCAAGTTATAAACTTGCCCTTCTGTCAAAGTACTGCCTTCTATTGCCGTGCTGTGATAGGTAATTGCATAATAGGTAAATTTTTTCATATCTACCTGCCCGCGTGATGCCTGCACATAGTTGGTAACCAATTTTTCAAGTTTATTTATATTTTCCATATCTCAATATATAAATTTGGCATCTATTTTAGTTATGCTTCCTCGCTACAAAAATAGTCATTTTTCAATTGATGCGTTAATTTTTAGAACTATTTAATCATCATTTATATTATCTTTTGTTTTCTCTAAAAAATAGTTTACCTTTGTGATGTAATATGTTTTGTGGTGAAAAAAGAATTAGGTAAAATATTAATTGTACTGTTAAATAATTTTTGTGTTTTGAAAGGGTGGGTTAAAATCTTCAAAAGACGTTTCCATAATGCGTGTTTTTAAATAATATTGATTTTAAATTGCAAAACCCACCCTTTTTTTTTATTAATCGAACAAAATTGATGTGGCAAAATTGGTTATCGGTGGAGTTATACTTGCCGGACTGATGAGGCAGGACATACGCCCGGTATTGTTATTTAGTTGGTAGCATAGCCGCCGTGCTTATGATTTGTACCGGGCTTGTTTTAATAGCATGGGAAGAAAAGAATAACAAAAAGTAATTATATCATGGAACTTGTTTATTTATTTACCTCTTTTGGCGTTATATCGCTGGGGATACTTGTTTATTCGCTTATTTGTATGTATAGGGAAAGTCAAAGCAGGAAAGGGATTCTTTGACGTCAAAGAAATAGATAGCTATGGGTGCAATGTTATGTGTATTATTATAATTATCATTTCAAAATCGTTAAACGCCTGAAATTCTTGCTTTTGTTT
>JAIRLC010000153.1 GCA_031259645.1 Prevotellaceae bacterium
TAAAAAAAATCATCCTGAGTAACGGTGGCGCCTTGTATTTCGTCGTCGCTGCCGTCGCAGTTGAGGTTGATATTTATGCCCGGGGGCGCTTCAAACACGTCGGTAGGGTGGATGTCTAAGGTGGGATCGGCCAGCACTTTTTGCATGAAAATGCCCCAGATGGGCAGCGCCATGTTGGCGCCGCTGCCTAAGGCAAGGCTCTCGAAATGCACGCTGCGGTCTTCGGCGCCCACCCACACGCCGGCCACCAACTTAGGCACAAGGCCTATAAACCAGCCGTCGGACTGGTTGTTGGATGTCCCTGTTTTCCCGGCCAGCTCGCCCTCAGGGATGTAGCGGCTGCGTAGCCGGTAGGCCGTTCCTTCGTTCACTACGCCCTGTAGCAGGTTAATCATGAGGTATGCCGTGCGGTCGCTGATGCTTTCTTTCCGGCGCGGCTGGAAGGTCGCCAGCACGTTTCCGTTTTTGTCTTCAATGCGGGTAACATAAAGCGGCTCGGTGTGTATGCCTTTGTTGCCGTAGGTTTGATAGGCGCCCACCATTTCCGACACATACAGGTCGGCCGGGCCGAGGCAGAGCGACACCACCGGGTTCAGGTGACTTTTGATGCCCAGCTTGTGGCACATGTCCACCATGGCGTTTGGCCCGAGTTGCTTCATCAGGTAAGCCGAAATGTTGTTGCTGCTTTTGGTGAGTCCCCATTTCAGCGTCACGTTCTTCCCAATCCATTCCGGGCGGTCGGTGCTGGCCGGCGTCCATGACGAGTCGCCCACAATAAAGGTTTGCGACACGTTGAGCGTCCGGTCGCAGGGGGTGAAGCCCTCCTGCAAGGCCAGCGTGTAGAGGAACGGCTTGATGACCGAGCCCACCTGCCGCCGTCCTTGCGACACATTGTCATATTTGAAATACCGGTAGTTCGGGCCGCCTACGTAGGCGCGCACTTCCCCGCTGTGCACATCCATAGCCATGAATGCGGCGCGCAGCATACTTTTGTAATACAGGATAGAATCTGTGGGCGTCATTACCGTGTCAATGGCGCCTTTCCGCCAGGAGAACACGGTCATTTTTGTTTTCGTATCGAACGCTTTTTCTATTTCCTTGTCGGTGGCGCCTGCTTCTTTCATGCGGTAGTAGCGGTCGCTCCAGCGCTTGGACTGGTTCACGATGTAGCCGATTTGCTCCGGCGTCAGGTCGTCGGAAAACGGCGGGGATTTGCGCGTGCGCACTTCACTGCTGAATAGCGGTTGAATATCGGTGCGCAGGTGTGTGGCCACCGCTTCCTCGGCATACCGCTGCATCTTGGAATTGATGGTGGTATAAATCTTCAGCCCGTCGCGGTCAATATCGTAATAGCTGCCGTCGGGTTTCGGATTTTTGCGTATCCAGCCTTGCAGCGGATTTTCCGTCCATTGGTTATAATCGGCGAGGTAATCCCTGCGGTTGACGTATCGTTCTGCGCGGGGCTCGGCCGCATTGAGCGTGCGGCGCAGCATTTCCCTGAAATACGGCGCCGGGCCGGCATTTTGGTCTTGTTGCATGTAGGAGAGGCGTATCGGCAGCGAAGAAATGGAGTCGCAATATTCCTGCTCGATAAATCCATATTTGCCCATTTGCGCCAACACGTGGTTCCTGCGCCGCGTGGAGCGGTCGGGGTTGCGCACCGGGCTGTAGCGCGACGGCGCATTGATCACGCCCACCAGCAGGGCGGCTTCCTCGATGTTAAGCTGTGAGGGCAATTTTCCGAAGAACGTAGCCGCCGCCGAACGGATGCCGAAGGCATTACTGCCGTAAGGCACGGTGTTAAAATACATGGCAATGATTTCTTCTTTCGTATAATTGCGCTCTAATTTTACGGCGGTGATCCACTCTTTCATTTTTGCGATGGTCAGCTTGGGTATCGAGGAAAGGCTGGCGCGGTTGATGGTCGTATCGCGCGGAAACAGGTTCTTCGCCAGTTGCTGTGAGATGGTGCTTCCCCCGCCCGAACTGCGGTCGCCGCCGAGAATGGTTTTTACAAGCACCCGCGCGAGGCTGCGAAAATCAATACCCGAATGTTCGAAAAAACGGATATCCTCGGTGGCTATCAGGGCATAAACCAAATTCGGCGAAAGCTCTTCATAAGGGGTAAAAGAGCGATTTTCAATGTGAAACGTGCCCAAAAGCATCCCATCGTCCGAAATAATTTCCGTAGCGATATTTGTTTTCGGATTTTCCAACTCTTCAAAAGAAGGGATAATTCCAAAGTACCCGACCCCACCTAATAGCAAGGTTAAAATGATGAAAGGCAGGGAAATGATTAATGCAAAAAAGATGTTAAAACGCCTCCGGCTCTTTATTTTCAGGAGCTTTAATTTCATATAAAATGGTACTTAAAAAATGCAAAATAACAAAAAAAATTTGGATTATACCTTATTTTATGACTTACTTTGCATTTTTTATTTACGAATAAGTTCAAGATTATGCAAGAAAATTTGGTTATTGTAGAATCTCCCGCGAAAGCGAAAACAATAGAGAAGTTTTTAGGAAAAGATTTTCAGGTCAAATCGAGCTACGGGCACATCCGCGATTTGTCGAAAAAGCAAGGATTAGGTATCGACATTGAGAACAATTTTAGCCCTGATTACCAGATAGCCGATGATAAGGTGAAAGTTGTGGAAGAATTGCGGAAACTTGCCAAAAAATCAGATACGGTGTGGCTGGCGTCCGATGAAGACCGCGAGGGAGAGGCCATTGCCTGGCACTTGCAAGAAGTGCTCCACCTCGACCCGAAGAAAACGAAGCGTATCGTCTTCCACGAGATCACCAAAAATGCGATTATGGAGGCGGTGGAAAATCCGAGAACGGTAGATCTGAACCTGGTGAATGCCCAGCAGGCGCGGCGGGTGCTCGACCGCTTAGTGGGTTTTGAAGTGTCGCCTATCCTGTGGAAGAAGGTAAAGCCGGCCTTGTCGGCGGGGCGCGTGCAGTCGGTGGCGGTGCGCCTCATTGTGGAGCGCGAGCGGGAGGTGATGGCGTTTAACGCCACCTCGTCTTACCGCGTGAATGCCTTGTTTGTGCCGGCCGGCGGAGGAAAGGAATTTACGCTGAAAGCCGATTTAAACGAACGGTTTGCCACGGAAAAACAGGCGCAAGCCTTTTTGGAAAAATGTGTGGCGGCCGATTTCGTCATACAGTCCATAGAAAAGAAACCCGCGAAAAAATCGCCGGCGCCGCCGTTCACTACCTCTACGTTGCAACAGGAAGCTTCGCGCCGTTTCGGTTTTTCGGTAAGCCAAACCATGAGTGTGGCGCAACGCTTGTATGAAGCGGGGTTAATCACCTACATGCGTACCGACTCTACCAACCTCTCGAAATTGGCGTTGGGCGCGGCGCACAAAACGATTGAAGAAACCTTCGGCGCCGAATATTGCAAAACGCGCCAGTATGCCACCAAATCAAAAGGTGCACAGGAAGCGCACGAGGCCATCCGCCCCACCTACACGGAAAATACCGGCATTGACGGCACGGCGCAGGAGAAAAAACTCTACGACCTGATCTGGAAGCGCACCATTGCCTCGCAAATGGCCGACGCACAACTCGAAAAAACAACGGTGAACATTCACATATCTACGGCGCCGCAAGTGTTTCAAGCCACCGGTGAAGTAATCCTGTTTGATGGATTTCTCAAGGTGTACATGGAAACTTCCGATGAGGATAATGAAGAAAGGACGGATAGCGGTTTGCTGCCTCCGTTGAAAGAAAAACAATTGTTGCAGGCAAAAGAAATTACGGCTACCGAGCGCTTCACACAACGTCCGCCACGCTACACCGAAGCCAGCCTCGTGAAGAAATTGGAAGAATTGGGCATTGGCCGTCCGTCCACGTATGCGCCTACCATTTCCACCATCATCCAGCGCGGCTATGTGATGAAAGAAGACCGGCCGGGCGTTGAGCGCAACTACACACAACTCAAGCTGGCCAAAGGCAGCATCGGGAAAAAAATACTGGCCGAAATTACCGGCGCCGAAAAGTCAAAATTATTTCCCAGCGACATCGGTATGCTGGTAACCGACTTTCTGGTGGAACACTTTAAGGATATTCTCGACTACGGTTTTACCGCTAAAGTGGAAGAGGGGTTTGACGAAATTGCCGAAGGAAAATTGGTGTGGAACAACATGCTGAAACAGTTCTACAAACCATTTCATAAAGTAGTGGAAAACACCTTGGAAGTGTCGCGCCCCACTAATGCGGAGCGCATTTTGGGCGTTGACCCGAAAACCGGTAAACAAGTGTCGGTGCGCATTGGCCGTTTCGGTCCGGTAGCCCAGCTTGGTGAGGCGGATGACGAAAAGAAACAATTTGCAAGCCTCCAAAAAGGCCAGTTGATAGCGTCCATCACGTTGGAAGAAGCCTTGAAATTATTCGAATTGCCGCGCTATGTGGGTCAATATGAAGAGGAAGAAGTGGTGGCGTCGGTAGGCCGTTTCGGCCCATACATCCGTCATGGCAAAGTTTTTGTGTCGTTAAAAAAAGACGACAGCCCGTACACGGTAGAACTCGACCGCGCCATTGAATTGATAGAAGAAAAACGAAAAAAAGAACGCGAGAAAGTAATCCGGATTTTTGAAAAAGACGACATACAGGTGCTGAACGGTCGTTTTGGCCCTTACCTCGCACATGCCGGAGCAAACTACCGCATCCCGAAGGGCGCCGACCCGGCCACGCTGACGGTAGAAGGATGTAAGGAAATTATTGCGGCACAGCAAACCAAGCAGGCCGCCGAAGGAAAACCCAAAGCAAAAGCGAAAACCGCAGCAACAGCGGGAACGGCAACAAAAAAAGCAACGAGGAAAAAAAGTAAATAAATTTTGAGGAATAATTTTGCGAAGGCTTTATCTACCGCACAGTTAGCCATTATCAACACGGGCGACCGTGCGGTATACCGGGCATTTAAACGTTTACACGCGCATCAGGCGCAAGCTGTGGCTTACGCCTCGTGCAGTGCATCAAACCTTGCGGAGATGTTGGCGTTGTGTGTCCGTAGCGAGGTATTTGCGGTGGTGCTGGGCGCCGTGCCGGACAATATATTTACGACCCCTTCGTCGGTGGCGGTAATTGCGCCGTCTGTTTCTTTCGAGGTATCGTATTTGCGTCGTCTTTTGCGGCCTTCCGCACAACGTCCCATGGCAATGCCTTGTACGCCGGCGCCTTTTGGCGCGCCTTGCGTACCGGAACCCGTACAACCCGTGTGGCTAACTGATTTTTCGGCATTGGCGTTCCAAACATACCTCACGCCGGCAGCGGTATTGGAAGAATTGAACAACTGCTATTTTGAAACATTGCGCCTCGGCGCTTTCCGCAGCAACCCGGCGGAGGCAGAGCCTGTACTGCGCGACGCCGACTACGTGTGGTTTGACCTCAGCGCCGTGAGGGCTTCCGATGCGCCTGCCACCACGCATCCCGGTCCTAATGGGCTGTATGCGGAGGAGGCTTGTCAATTGGGGCATTACATAGGATTGTCAAACCGCGCCAAAGCGCTTTTTCTTTTTGGGTATAAACCTTACCTTTTTGCCTCCTCGCGTACGGCGCAACTTGCAGGCCAACTCCTTTGGCATGTAGCCGAAGCGGCGGCCGTCCGGGTTTATGAAAAAATCGAGGCAGGCATTGCCGGCCGGCCCGAATTTAAAGAAATTATAGTAGATATGGGGCAACAAGGCCAGGCCTTACATTTTGTGAATAGTTTGACCACCCGGCGCTGGTGGATGAAAGTGCCTGCAAAGGCTTCCGCACAATGGATTTCGTGCTTGCCAACCGACTATGATACAGCTTGTCGGGGCGAGGTCCCGCTACGCTGGCTGTGGTATTACCAAAAAATGAATTACTAAAAATGCAATAAAAATTATATATTGTCTGATTATTTTTTTAACTTTGTGAGTTATTAGCAGAGAAAAAACCATAGATGGCTGTATTAAAAAGAGCATTGTGGGCGGTAAGTATACTGTTGTGTTTCAATGCAAGGGCTCAACAAGACCCACAGTTTAGCTTGGGTTTCCTCAACGGTGCGTATACTAATCCGGGGGAATTAGGCAATACAGCAGAAGGGTTGTTCTGTGCTACAATGGCCAACAGGCTGGAGCTGACAAATTTCGACGGGGCGCCCGTAGTTAATGTGCTCAACCTGCATGGACCTGTGACGTTGTTTGGTATATCGAGTGGAGTAGGCATTACGTTGTATAGTGATGTGGCAGGCGCCTTGCGTGCGCCGGGTTTTAGTCTGGCTTATGCATATCGCAGGCCGCTGTACAAAGGTACCTTGGGTATAGGCGTAGATTTGGGCATGCTCAGCAGTTGGTACGCCACAAACAGTTGGCGTTTGCCCGACGGTGGTTCATCTGATAACGCTACGCCCACACGTGAAGAAGCAGCCTTAAGTTTTGATATGAACATGGGCGTAGCGTATCACAGCGACACCTGGTTTGGCGGAATAGCATGTAAACATCTTACCGCACCAAGTTTGGGTACCGAGCGCATCACCCAATATAGGCAAACGTTCTACCTGCATGCCGGCTATCACTATCCTTTCGTCGATAGCCAATGGTCCGTAATGCCGATGTTTAGACTGGCTACGGATTTTGCGCAAACCAGTTGGCGGATAGATGCGGTGGCGCGGTATGGGACAAGGTATTTGCTGGGCTTGGGTTTCCGCTGGGGACAAGCGGTAACCGGCATGTTGGGGATGGACATTGTTAACGGAGTGAAAGTGGTGTATGCGTATGATTTTCTCATTACGGCCCTGAACCGTTTTAGCGGCGGATGCCATGAACTTACAATTAGTTATTCATTCTCCTTAACGGTACCCAGAGGTACGCAACGATATAAGAGTATTAGGTATTTATAATAGATAGAAAGTATAAATTATGAAGAAGTTTGTTTTCTTAATTTTGGTAGTAAGCGCATGGTTATATAGCTGTGGAACTTATGATTCGGGTTATTCGGGGGATTTACGTCGCGGAACAAAAGGTCGCGCGTTGAGTTATTCGGAAACGCCTCCTTCCGGTATGGTTTACGTTCCTTCCGGCCCTTTCCTTTTAGGCGTGAACGACCAGGATATTACCCAGTCGTTGAATGCCAATGTTAAAACCATTACCATTGATGCGTTATGGATGGACCAAACGGAAATTACCAATTTTGAGTACCGGCAGTTTGTAAATTATGTGAAAGACTCTACCGCTCGCCGTTTATTGTCCGAGCAATTTACAGAATTTGTGGTGGAAAGTGAATCAATGGAAGAGGAAATACAACCGGTGCTGAATTGGAGGACCCGCATTGATCTTAGGGATGAGGGACAACGCGAAATACTGAACTCCATGAACTACTCGGAGGAAGAATCAGTATTTGGCCGCCGCGAAGTGGATGTACGCCGCTTAGCTTATGAGTACGCGTGGATTGATGTGTATCAAGCCGCAAAAACCCGTTATGATTATGACCAGCAGCGTTACGTGGGAACCATAATCAATGCCAATGGGGAAGAAGAAGAAGTGCAAAACCGCGGATCTTTTATTGTACGCGACCGCACCTTAATATATCCCGACACCTTATGCTGGATACGCGATTTTCTTTATTCTTATAATGATCCGTTTGCAACCCGCTACTTTTGGCATCCGGCCTACAACGATTACCCGGTAGTGGGTGTAACGTGGAAACAGGCCAATGCCTTTTGCCATTGGCGCACCGAAATGATGGAAAATTCGCGCAGTAAATATAACAGAGGACATAATTACCGTTTGCCCAGTGAAGTGGAATGGGAATATGCGGCGCGGGGAGGCTTGCAGGGACAACTCTTCCCGTGGGGTGGCCCATATACCACCAACAGGGAAGGATGTTACCTGGCCAATTTTAAACCGCAACGCGGAAAATACGACCTTGATGGCGGCGTGCGTACGGTGCCGGTGGGCTCGTATGACCCGAACGATTATGGCTTATATGATATGGCCGGCAATGTGGCCGAATGGACAGCCAATGCCTATGACGAAAACTCCTACAGCTTCTACCACGATATAATGCCAAGTTATACCTACAATGCCAAAACTTCCGATCCTGCCGTGAGAAGACGTAAAGTAATCCGCGGCGGATCATGGAAAGATATTTCTTACTTCTTACAATGTGGCTCGCGTACATTCGAATATCAGGACTCCTCCCGTTCGTTTATAGGATTCCGGTGCGTACGCCACTACATGGGAACTCGTTAAATTTTTAATTTTGATTTAATAAAACAAACAATATGGCTTCATTCCTTCATTCCAGAACTTGGAAGAAACTCATTGCGAAACTTTACGGCTGGGGGGCAGCGTTGGTGATCATCGGCGCACTGTTCAAATTGGAACACTGGCCGGGCGCCACCTACATGCTTAGTATCGGTATGTTTACCGAATTTATTATCTTTATTTTTTCCGCTTTCGACCCGATTGCAAAAGAATATGAATGGGAAAACGTATATCCCGAATTGCTCGCTGAAGGTGAGAACGGCGCTTCCGGTAGCGGCGGCAGGGCGCGAATTTCCGGCAACCTGAACATTGATCCTGCCATGGCCGACGGGCTGAAAGACAGCGTGGGGAAATTTTCCAAAGCCGTGAATAGCTTGAATGCCTTGACAACGATCGCCAACGCCTCCAACACCTTCGTGGGTGGAATCGAACAGGCGGCCGGCAGCATGGCGCTGCTCAACCAGTCAATGCAAGACCTGAATGTGGCTTACCGCTATGCCTCACAAACCGTGAATACCGGCGGGCAACAAACCCATGCCAATTTTGAAACACTGAATAAACACCTTGCGTCGGTAAATGCTTCCTATGAACTGTACATACAGGAACACCAACAATATACGGCGAGCAGCCGGCAATTAGTGAGCGCCATGAATCAATCGGCGCAGCAATCGCAACAATTTACGGCACAGATGGGATTACTCACCAATAACATTGGCGAGCTCAATAATATTTATGGTTCAATGCTCTCGGCAGTTAATGCCGCGTTAAAACGTTAGGAATATGGCAGGTGGAATACTCTCTCCCCGGCAAAAAATGATCAATATGATGTATTTGGTGCTCACAGCAATGTTGGCATTGAATGTATCGGCTGAAGTGTTGGATGCTTTTGTCGTAATTGATAAAAGTATAGAACACAACACCCGTATTGTATCGGAGAAGAACAACAGCAACCTGTCGGACTTCCGCAGGGCGGCTGCCGAGAACAGAGAGAAAGTGGAACC
>JAIRLC010000164.1 GCA_031259645.1 Prevotellaceae bacterium
CCCCCCCCCCCCCCCCCCCCCCCCCCCCCCCCCCCCCCCCCCGCGGCCCCCCCAAAATTAATGAACAATGTAAGGGCGTATAATTATACGCCCCAATGAAAAATGAACAATGGCTTGTCCTCACCCCCAGCCCCTCTCCTGAAGGAGTGGGGAGAACGTCATTGCGGGGGCGAAGCCCGAAGCAATCTCCCCCTCGCCCAACGGGAGAGGGGGCCGGGGGGTGAGGACTGAATGAACAACTTGGCGCCCTGCGGGCGTCTAATCTATTGTTCACTGTTCGTTGTTCACTATTCATTGCTCTTAGTTCTTAACTGATTTCGCGCAAAGGTAGGAAAGATTTCAGGAATTGCAAAAAATTAGTAACTCTTATCTCTCCAATGAATCATATCGAAGAACAGGTATCTGGTTTGCATGGGGTCGGTGGTGGTTATTTTATAAGCGTCGCGCTCCTGCTCTTCGGTGGAGAATACAGGGGCGAAGTTGTTCTTCTGATAAAACCTCAATATGGAAGGAGTGTTATAGGCATCTATCAGCAAGAAGCGGAAAAAATCGGGAAAAGTAGAGAGACAATAACTCTTGATATACTTCATTAATTGCATACCGACGCCCATATTTTTGAAATCTAACGATACCCCAAATCGCCCGACAAGAAAAGCCGGATATGACTGTAACGATTTTTCGCGCGGGATGTATTCCCTCACTTTTTTGCGCCGGCTACCCGGCAAATCGGATGTTTTCAGGGAATTTGGCGACAAGGAAAAGGCGCATACAATTTTCCCGGTTTCATTATGCCGGAAAAAGCCGGTTTGCGCCAGTAATTGTTCTCTATAATGCAGCGCTTCGTGATTGAAAAATTCATTCAAAGCGGTATCTCCGCAGTCAAAATCAACAATCAATTGTTCGGTGGATAAAGTAAGAAATTTACATTCTTTCCTCAAGTTAAACATTTGAATTGCCTTTTTGTGTTTCCCGTTTTCTTGCTTTTTCCAGTGATTCCCTCACCCAACGGTTAATCTCCTGCACTTCTTCCCTGCTTTCGGAAACGGTACATTTCTTCAGGGTTTCAAAAAAATCCCTTGCTGCTTTGCCCTTCAGGACAGGGACAGGGCGTGTTTCTAATGCCATAATTATTTGTTTTTAGCGGTTAATAATCAAACACAAAGATAAGTAAAATTTCGCACTACTGCAACTCGCCGGCCATCAGGCGGAGGCTGATTTCCGTGGTCTTGGCCAAATACATGGCGTTCCATTGCCGGTCAACCGCATCGAGGTAATTCTTCTGGTAATCGCGGAACTCAAGCCCCGAAAGGTTGCCGAGCTTGTAACGCGCCATGGCAATGTCGAGGCTGGTTTGCGCTACCGACGCGCTTTCCTGCTCAAACGCAATCAGCAGAATGTTGTTTTCATACGTATTGTAAAGTAGCGTAACGTCGCCCAGCACTTCGTTTTCCAACTGCTGGTAGCTGTAGTTCCGGCTTTTCACATTCAACTCGGCATTCCTGATGCGGCGCGACGTTTCGAGCCCCGAAAACACAGGCCACGACAGCGAAAACCCCCAGTTGAAACCGTTGTTGCGGTTGTAGGTAGTGGCGGCTTTGTTGGCTTCCGTGAGGTTGTAATTATAGCCGGTGCCGAAATTCAGCGTGGGAAACAGGGCGGCGCGGGCAATCCGGAGGTCGTGCTCCGAAATCTGTATGCCATGCCGGGCGATGCGCAGCATATTATTTTGCGCCAACACCCGGCTGTGCACTTCGTCATACGGCATCTTCGGCGCCAGCACAATGGTATCCTTCACAAACCCTTGCCGGTTGAGGCTCGTATTCATAATGGTGTTGAGGCGGACGTAGGCATTGCGCAGCGTTTCCTCCTGACGGACGAGCTTGGAACTGTCGGCGTTGAGGTCGATTTTCGCCTGCCGCAATTCGAGCCCCGACACCACCCCGATGCCATACATCTCTTCGGCCTGCGCATAGCGCTCCTCCGACAGCACAAGCGAATACCGCGCGGCTTCGAGCCGTTTCTGCTGCATCAGGATGTTGTAATATTCCACGCAAAGCGACGAAATCAAATTGTCGACAGTCATTTTGAGCTGTTGGTCGCTCATGGCCAACTGTTCTTTTTGCTTGCTGTGCGTGTGAAACATGGCAAGGCCGTCGAACAGCCGCCAGTTGAGCGCGATGCCGGCGCTATACGTGTCGGTGCGGCCGTCGGCAATCCGGGTGGTGTTGCCCGATGTTTCGGTTTCCGCATCCAGCACAGACTGGTTTTGCCGCCCATCCACCGTAACCGTGGGGAGGTATTGCGAAATGGTGACGTTGTTTTCGGCCACCTCGCGCTCCACCCGCGCAATCTTAATCTGGTAATTGTTTTCGAGCGTAATCCGGATACACTCTTCAAGGCTTGTGTAGCCCTGCGCCCGCAGGGACGGCACACAGGCAAGAAACATGGCAAAACATAAAACGTGGGTCGTACGCATAGCATTTGGGGATTATGTGAATGCAAAAATACAAATTTATTCCTATATTTACACTTTCAACCGGCAGAATTGATGAATAATATCGAAATTTTATGTGAAAACACCGGACAACGCCATTTTTGTCCGCAGGGGGAAACGTTGCTCGGACTGATTGAACGATGCAAGGTGAAACTCCCGCACCGGATACTGGCGGCGCTGGTTGACCACCAACTGAAAGCGCTGTCGTATGCTGTGTATAACCCGCACACGATACGGTTTGTAGACATATCGCACCCCGACGGAATGCGCACCTACCAGCGTTCGCTGTCGTTCCTGCTCCAGAAAGCTGTGCACGACGTGGCGCCCCACCGCACCCTCCTGATTAAATATTCGGTGCTGAACGGCTTGTATTGCGCGTTCAACGACAATGAAGTGATTGACGACGCGCTGTTGCGGGAAATCGAAAAGCGGATGCGCGAACTGGTGGCGGCCGATATGCCGTTCACGAGGAAGAAATGTCCGACGGAAGAAGCCACGAACGTCTTCATGCGAAACAACCAGCCCGAAAAAGCCTTGCTGCACAAGACGCTCGGACACTTCTACACGTCGCTTTACGGCTTGGACGGCTATTACGACCATTTCTACGGGCCGTTGGCGCCCTCGACAAGCTACGTGAAGGTGTTTGCACTGAGCATGTACAAAGACGGCTTTGTGGTGCGTCCGCCGCACCCCGGGCGGCCCGACAACGTGGTGCCTATTAAAGTGCAGCCGAAACTGTTCGACGTGTTCCGCGAAAACAACGAATGGGTCAAGATTGTTGGCGCACACACCATCGGCAACATCAATAAACTGATACAGCGCAGACAGGTTGGCGAAATCATCACCGTATCGGAATCGTTGCACGAGAACAAATATGCGCAATTGGCGGAAGAGATTTTCCTCCGTCGCCACGACGTGAAACTGGTGCTCATCGCCGGCCCGTCGAGCAGCGGGAAGACCACCACGTCGAAGCGTCTGGCCATACAGGCAAAGGTGCTGGGACTAAATCCGGTGCTGCTCGAAATGGACAACTACTTTGTGGACCGCGAACACACCCCGCGCGACGCCGACGGCAACTACGACTTTGAGGCGGTGGAAGCGCTCGACCTGCCATTCTTCAACGAACAGCTCCACGACTTGCTGGCCGGGAAAAAAGTGCAAATCCCGACGTTCGATTTTCACGAGGGAAAACGTTTTTTTGTTGCCGACAAAACACTGCAAGTGGGCGCCAACGACATTCTCATTATGGAGGGCATCCACGGCCTCAACCCGCGCGTAACCCAATCGGTGCCCGACAAGTTGAAATACCGCATTTACGTGTCGGCGCTCACGTCGGTGTCCATCGACGAGAACAACCGCATCTCCACCACCGACAACCGGCTAATTCGCCGCATGGTGCGCGACTTCAAATTCAGGGGCTACAGCGCGTCCGACACCATCATGCGCTGGCCGAGCGTGCGGCGCGGCGAGGAAAAGCACATCTTTCCGTTTCAGGAAAATGCCGACATCATGTTCAATTCGGCGCTGCTGTATGAGATGTATGTGCTGCGCTATTATGCCATGCCGCTGCTGCTGCAAATCAAACCGGTTGACCCGGCCTATACGGAGGCCTCGCGCCTGTTGAAGTTCCTGAATTACCTTGAGCCCATATCGCCCGAAAACGAAAAGTACATCTGCCCCACCTCCGTCCTGCGGGAATTTATCGGCAATAGCATTTTTGATTGAAAAACGCCCGCAGGAAAGCGCGGGCGGCATTGTTCGTTGTTCATAAAGCCCCTCTCCTACTAAGTTTGGGGTTGGTGTACTTATCCGGTTATCTCAATTCAACGGCAAGCCCAAGCGCGGAAGCAATACGGAAAAAGGTTGACACCTTTGGCTCTGTTCTTCCGGTTTCCACACGTGAAATATACGATTTACTACTCCCTAATTTCTCGGCAAGTTGCGTTTGCGTCATCTTCGCTTCTTTTCTCGCCTGTTCTATGATTTGACCGGTATAGAAGGCAAAAGCTTTTTCTTCCGCTTCTTTTCTCGACGGCGTCCCCGCTTTACCAAATTTAGCGTCAAGCACTGCGTCGTAATCAGTAATTTTGTGATTGTTTGTCTGCATAATATTCCTCCTTAATCTTTAATGCTTTTTCTATTTCGTTCAATGGCGTTTTTTGAGTTTTCTTTTGAAATCCATTGAATAATACAACAATGTTCCCTTCATCAAAGATAAAAAATACACGATAGATATTTCCGTTATATTCAATACGTAATTCATATAACCCATCTCTAATGATGCTCATAAATTTAGAAGGGACTCTATCCTGCGTTTTCAGCAGCAGCAGGCAATAATCTATTTTGTCCTGTTCCTTTTTCGTAAGTGTTTTCTTGAACTTCTCGAAATACCCGCCGTATGTCCTTATTTTCCGTTCCATGGTGCAAATATACGAAAAATAGTTAAGAGT
>JAIRLC010000045.1 GCA_031259645.1 Prevotellaceae bacterium
GATTACCTCACGGTAGCCTATGCCGATGAAGGGGTGGCGCTGCGCAAGGCCGGTATCGTCATGCCTGTTATGGTGATGAACCCCGAAGTGCAGAGCCTTGACGCCATGCTTCGTTATAAGTTGGAGCCCGAAATATACAGTTTCCGGGTGTTGCAATTGTTTTATGAGCGAGTAAAACACCAAGCGCCGGCGCAGCTTCCAGTGAATATTCATATCAAATTAGACACCGGCATGCACCGGCTTGGCTTTGAAGTAAAAGATCTTCCGCAATTGTTGCGGGAGTTAAGTAATATGCCGCAACTGCGCATTGCCTCTGTGTTTTCGCATTTGGCAGCGGCCGACAATGCGCAGTTCGATGATTTTACGCGGCAGCAAATAGACACGTTCCGGCGCATGGCGGCGCAAATTAAGGCGGCATGCCATTATCCGGTGTATAGCCACATTCTTAATTCGGCGGGCATCTCGCGTTTCCCCGGCGCCCAATTTGATATGGTGCGCTTAGGCATTGGCCTTTACGGTATAGGCGTGGATCAGGAGGAACAGAAACAATTGCAAAATGTGAGCACGTTGAAAACCGTCATCTCACAAATTAAACATATTCCTGCGGGCGACACAGTGGGGTATAACCGTAACCACTTCGCTGGGCGTGACATGACCATAGCGGTAATTCCTATTGGGTATGCCGACGGCTTAAACCGTAAATTCGGTAATGGGTGTGGCCGCGTGATCGTCAACGGCACACCGGCACCGGTCATCGGCAACGTGTGCATGGACATGTGCATGATTGACCTTACCGGCGTGGACGCCAAAGAAAATGACGAAGTGATCGTGTTCGGCGACCAACAACCTATTACCCGCGTAGCGGAAATTTTAGGCACCATTCCCTATGAAGTGCTAACTAACATTTCCCGGCGCGTGAAGCGGGTGTATTTTCAGGAGTAACAGGGCTTTTTTCGTTGAGGTATTGCAGATTCCGAAAAAAGTTGTACCTTTGTGCCAATAGTACCCGTCTCCACCCCATAAGAATTGCTGGAGGTCATTTTTTATAACAGCCATGTACCACACATATTTTTGTCCGGCGGGAAAACTTTTTAGTAGCTATTCAACGAACTATTGATTCGTGTAAGTTGTAGAATATTAATGTGTTTGACCATTTTCGTGAGGTCACGAAAATGGTCAGTTTAGGCAAAGATAAAAAACGAAAGTTCAGGGATGACTGGAAGTCTAAAATATGTATAAAAATAATTTTAAAAGATAAAAAAAGGATAGTATATGGATAAACGACATATTATGCGATATAAAACATCGTTTGATGAAATTGCGCATTTTATCAATAGCGATGAGGGTAATGAGCAAGTAGAAATATGGTTTGCTCGCGAACTTCAGGACTTGCTGGGATATGCCCGGTGGGAGAATTTTTTAGTGGCTGTTCAACGAGCTGTTGATTCATGTAAGTCACAGAATATTAATGTGGATGACCATTTTCGTGAGGTCACGAAAATGGTCACCTTAGGTAGTGGAAGTAAGCGCGAAATAAACGATTATATGCTCACCCGGTATGCTTGTTATTTAATAGCGCAGAACGGTGATCCGAAGAAGGAAGAAATTGCGTTTGCTCAAAGTTACTTTGCTATTCAAACACGTAAAGTGGAATTAATAGAGGAACGCATCAAATTACTGTCGCGTTTAGAAACAAGAGAGAAGCTAAGAACGGCCGAAAAACAACTTTCGAAAAATATCTATGAGCGAGGTGTGGATGAAAAGGGCTTCGGGCGTGTCCGTTCCAAAGGCGATACTGCTTTATTTGGCGGACATACTACGGAAGACATGAAAAACAGATTAGGGATAAAATCCAATCGTCCGTTGGCCGATTTTTTACCTACGCTCACGATTGCTGCGAAAAATTTGACCACCGAGATGACCAATCATAACGTGGAGGAGAAAAATTTAATGGGTGAAAATCCTATCACTATCGAACACGTACAAAATAACAAAACCGTTCGCGAAATGCTCGGAAAGCGCGGCATAAAACCTGAAAATCTTCCCGCTGCTGAAGATATAAAGAAATTGGAACGACGTATATCCAATGATGAAAAAATGATAGAAAAAAAAGTGAAGAAATTACCACCTAAATAAGATATTGCTTTTTACGAATTGTCCGGCGGGAAAACTTTTTAGTAGCTATTCAATGAGCTGTTTATTCGTGTAAGTTGCAGAATATTAACATGTGTGACCATTTTCGTGACCTCACGAAAATGGTCGACTTAGGTTGTTTTAATCCCATTCCTTAACTAGTGGGGAGAGAAAATTATCATTTGTTAATTTTTCATTAGCCTAAAACTTTCCGGCTTTGGCTTAAATCCTTCAAGCCTTAAAACAGTAACATTTTAAAATTATGATGAATAAAATTTAATTGATGAGCCGGCGCTCCCATGCTATCTTTTTAGCGAATTAGTTGGATAATTTCCTTTTTCTATATAACTTTGTTATCAAAATGGGTAGAATACACACGTTAAACACTTAAAGAAACGATGAAATACGATGTATGTGTAATTGGCGGCGGCGGGCATGTGGGCTTGCCTTTGGCTATTATGTTGGCCTCAAAAGGCAAGCAAGTGTGCGTGTATGATGTAAACGAGAAGGGCATCGCGCTTATCAAGTCGGGCGTGATGCCGTTTGCGGAAGAAGGCGCCGAGCCGTTGTTGCAACAGGTATTGGCCGCCGGCAGGCTTCATTTCTCGACGCGGCCGGAGGTGGTCTCGGATAGTGAAACGGCCATACTTAGTATCGGCACGCCGGTCGATAAACATTTAAACCCGAACTTCAGCGTGCGGACAGAGGGGATTGATGAGCTTATTCCTT
>JAIRLC010000052.1 GCA_031259645.1 Prevotellaceae bacterium
ATGGATTCGTACATGATGTATAGAGGCATCACCGGCTGGTGGATGTAGAGCGGGTTGTAGCGCCACGTCAGTGTTTTGGAGCGCAGCACGTGCGGCTCCAGCGCTATGCCGAAAAGGGAGTCGGGCATGGTGTTGGTGAGCATCAGTTGCCGGTAGCTCAACAGCGGCGTGAGCGAGTCGTACTGTTCCCGCGTGTAGCGGTTGCCGTCCGTGTCTTTGTGGGTTAGTTTATTGTCCGCAGACGATTCCCTGACGATGAAGCGTTGCAGGATTGAACTGTAATACACGAACGGGTATCTGGGCGGGGTGGCGGTGGCTTCGCGCACAAGAACCGCCACGCCCCACGACAGCACCAGAGAGGTTACGATGAGCAGGATAATGGTATGTAGTTGTTTCATTCTAATTCATAACTTCAAACGGATTGACAAAGATACGAAATGGAATGAACTTCCGAAAGTACTTACCGTCTGCAAGGCGCGGCGGACAAATATACGAACTGTTTTCAAGTTACCGATTATTTTTTATTCATTTTACACTATGTCTTTTCTTCGCCAAAATATTTGGCGAACTTTCTACATTATGTCTTTTCTTCGCCAAAATATTTGGCGAACTTTCTACATTATCAGTCCTTTAACGAGGCGCGACTGCGCTGATGGAAGTCGTTGGTCGAATTGTTACTGTACCGAGGGCACGCCGGTAACCACCGAAGCGTAGGCCACCGGCTCTTTGGTGCGTGCGTCCATTACCGTTCCAAAAATAAATACTACCTTTGCCACATATTAACCTGCTACAAGGAGAGCGCAATGAAACTGTTTAATGTAATAGGTACTTTGGCCATCGCCGGCGTGTTGCTGACAGCCTGTAAAAGTACCGGACAAAAAGCCTTGTCGAAAGGCGACTACTACACCGCCTGCCTGCAAGCCATAGAGAAACTGCGTTCGTCGCCCAACAACGCCAAAGCCGCCAGCGCTCTGGAGCAGGCTTATCCGTTGGCCATCGATTATACCCAACGGGAAGCGGAACGGTTGCTGGCGTCGCCGTCGAACCCGCAACGCTTCCTGACGATTTTCAACCTGTACAATCAGATGAACAACATTGCTGTCCAGTTGTCGCGATGCCCGGCCGGGTTACAGGTTATTCCCCACGCCGACTATTACACTTCGCAACTGGAATCGGCGCGTAACATGGCCGCCGAAGAAAGCTACCAAATTGCCGAGAACCATCTCCGGTTAGGCACACGTCAGGCGGCAAAAGACGCTTACCTGCAATTCCAGCAGGCAAACAGCATCATCCCCGGCTACAAGGACGTGACCGAAAAGTTGCAGGAAGCGAAATGGCAAGCCACGCTAAAAGTGGTGCTGGAGCAAGTACCGGTAGAAGGGCAATACAAGATAAGCGCCGATTTTTTCCAGATCAAAGTGTTCGAATATTTTTCCACCAGCATCCGGAATGAATTTATACGGGTTTTCTCGCCGGAAGAAGCCGAAACGCACAAACTGCAACCCGACCAGCTCATCCGTTTGCGGTTTCTGGATTTTACAGTCGGGCAACTGAGCGAAAGCAAAAACACGCGCGAAGTAAGACGCGACAGCGTGATTACGGGGACATACAAAGACACGAAAGGCGTGGATCACATCGTATATGGAACGGTCAAGGCCAAGCTGACTACGCATACCGTCAAATTATCATCCGGCGGCATACTGGAGGCTTCGATTATCAGTTATGCGTCGAGTACCGTATTATCGCAACAACGCTTTCCCGGCACGTACGTGTGGAGCGACGCATGGGCTTCGTTTAACGGCGACGAACGGGCGCTAAGCCAGAAGGAGCGGAACATGTGCAAACGCACTGAACACTCGCCGGCGCCGCCGCCACAAGAATTATTTGTCCAGTTTACCGTACCGATTTACGCCAATTTGACAAAATTCATTCAAAATTATTACCGGAATTACTAAAAAGGAAGCCGCCCGAATGGTTACGGGCGGCCTCTGTTTATTAGCTAAGCGTTTTTCGTTCGCCGTGCAGTTGTAGTTAATCGGCAAACTGCAATTGCTGCAATTCTTTTCCGAAAAGGTGTAACCGCTCCTGTATCTTATGCACCGTTTGGGCTTTAGGCTTACGATTGCCGGATGAGTAATGCCAAAGTTGTTTTTGGTTAACACCTGTTATTTTTTCTATCCCCGATTTGGATAAAATTCCTGCAAAATAGTCAAGAAATGATGATACGTCATATCGTATATCAAATTCCAGTTTGGGTGGCCGTTTCCCTTCCGCCTCACACATCTTTTTTTCTTGTTCAAAGGCTTCGTAAAAATCCGCAATAGCATCTTTTGCCGTATCCCCAAAGCCGGATAATCCAAAATCCAAATCATAGTAATCCATGTAAGCGCTGTATTTGCCGTCGCTGCCTCTTTCTACGATTACCCTTACTTTTATCGATTTCATAAAATTCTATTTTCATGAAGGCTACAATGTAACCCCCGACAGTTTTTCAATACTTTTCTTAGTTCCCGTTGCAAGTTCTTGTGTGCCATGACGCGGGAGTCTGAAACGCTTCCTCGTTACCGGACTATACCAACAGTCGTGTTCTTTCCCGTGTTCTACAAAGTAACATCCGGCTTTTGCTAATTTTCTTGTCGCCTCTGATGTTTTCATTCACAACTATTTTTTGATTAATTACAGCACAAAGATAACTTTTCTTCCACTGTCTTACAAATTTTTTATGTTTTTTACGGAAAGCAATTCATCAATCAGTGCATTAAACTCTTTCTTCCAGGCCTCGTAGAAAGCGCCGGTAGCCGGGCCGCTAAACCCTGTGTGGATTTTCGCCACGTTCCCTTTCCTGTCAATAAAAAAAGTAGTGGGATACCCCGATAACTTATCAATTTCGGGAAGGACTTTGGCCACTGCCGCGCCGCCCACTTTGCCGGCAAACAATATTTCATAGTCAACGCCATATTGCGCCTTCAGCCGGTTGATGGCCGCATAGGCATACGCCGCGTCGTCCTTGCGTTCAAAGGCCAATCCTATAATTTCCACGCCCCGGTCTTTATTTTCCTTATACCACTGCGCCAGATATTCTGCCTCGTCAAGGCAATTGGGACACCACGTGCCCAGCACGGAAACAATCACCACTTTCCCCTTATACCGCGCATCGTTGAGTGAAACAAGCCGTCCCTCAGCATCGGGCAGGCTGAAACCTAACCGGTCGAAACCGCGCTTTAGCTTGGTCAGGGCGTACACATCGGCAAGCGCCGCACGGTCGTTGCGCCTGCCCACAAAGGCTGTTTTTCCCCGCGCCGTGTAAAGCGTTCCTTCAAACGTGTCGTTGCCGGTAAAATCAATGTCAATCAAATAAGGACTCAGCCCGCCAAAGGCGGAAAGTTGCACGCCGGTTCCGGTCACAGTACCTTCAAGGAAACGCAGGTCGCCGGAATTGGTGAGGATGGAGCCGGTCACAATATGATTGTACGTGCTAAAGACCCCGACATTGCGCACCGTATCGCGCTTCTCGCTAACAAAAAGGACGTCCCACGTTCCGTCAATGGTAACGGTTGCAGGCGATGGCGGCGGGGCAAAGCGCGGCACATCGCCCCGTTGCGCTTTAAACGGTATGCCCGGGTCGTTCTCAACATATTTCCGGATGAAACGGCCGTCCAAAGAGTCGCCCGACACGCGGGCTTGTATTTCCGCATCGTAAGCCGCCACAGGGATAATCACCGTGTCGGCCACGTAATGAATACCGGCGAGCGGCACGCGCTCTTCGCCGTTTATCAAGGTCAGTACGGCAGAGTCGGTGGCCGCATGGCGCACGTCAAACAGAAACGGCGCCTGCCTGCCGTCCGCCACGGTGAGTTCGGCGCGCCAAGCGCCATCCTGCAACCGGTGGGGATGTGTCGTGCAACTTGCACCTGTAAAGAAAATAGCCGCTAAACTCCCCCAAAGAAAATGCTTCGGGAAACGAGATGAATAAATCTTTTTCATATCATGATTGTATTATAATTTTAAAACAAAGATATATTAATTTACATCAAACCACAGCCTGGTAGTCAATAAATCTTCGCCTTGATTAAGTACGGCGG
>JAIRLC010000071.1 GCA_031259645.1 Prevotellaceae bacterium
TTTTTAAAATTAACGAGTTAGACATTATGTATAAACTTTCATACCGAAAGAGCGGCAAATGTAAGCATTTCTTGTTAAAATACAAAATAAACAGACTTAGGATTTTAATTTGGCGACGATTCGCAAATTGGTACCCCCATAAAATTTTTGATGTATCAGCCTTTCCCATAGAGAATTATCAACCTTTTTCTTACTTGAATAAGTTTTGTAATTCAGCACCTCAAAACCGTTTTCTCTCAAAAACCAAATCATGCTGCGTACGGTCGGCTCATAGAGATGGTCTGGGGTGCGCCACGGCTCCCAGTGCCCTTTGCGCAATCCGATTTTCTTCAGGAAGATTTTAATACGGCAGGTAAAGGCCAGTCCATTGGGAACGCTGATGACCAACACGCCACCGCCGGTCAAAAGTTTCTTCGACTGTTCCAGCCATGCCTTCGGATTTGGGATATGTTCAATGACGTGGCTCATGTGAATACAGGAAAAGCGTTCGTCTGTTTGGATATCCTCATATTTTTCCAAAAAGACTTTAACGCCTATTTGGTTTTCAATAAATTTTGCCATGCGGGTGGACACATCCACCCCATACGCCTTGGGATACCGCTTCAGTGCACTATGTAGAAAGATGCCGGTATAAGAGCCTACATCGAGGATGCAGGAGCCCTGCGTATCATACTTGAGAATTTCCGCCACACAATCGTCACATTGGGTTTGGGCGCTTGCCTCCTTCAGGTATTTTTGCGGGTCGGGAAGATTTTTCAGCACATCCTCCGCATAATATTCGTAGGCGTCATGGACAAATGAACTGTCATACTTGGGGCGAGGGTTTTGATAAATAAGCCCACATTGCCGGCATTTCACATAGGTATATTGCCACGTGTCGCCATAGCGTTCATGTGTGGAATATTTCGAGGCATTACAAAACGGGCAGGCAACCGTTTCCCATTCTTTTGGGATGTATGGCACCCCTTCTATTCTTTGTTTCGTGGACATATTATTTTGTCATGTTTAATTGGCTCCGTTTGGTTTAGCGAATAATCTGGACAAAAGTAGTAAGAATTTTCAATATCACAAAATTAATGTGGCGATTAGGTGATCAAGATTGTCTGTCTTGTCCTGACCCAGGTTGACACCAAAAGGAGGCCAAAAGATGACAAAATATACAAAGAAGAACTATCGGTATAGTGTTTGCTTTAAGCAGAAAGTGGTAGAGGAGTTGCAACAGGGGGGATTAAGTTTATCGGTGATTAGTCGGAAGTATGGGATCAAAGGTGAGGGTACGGTAAAGCGCTGGGCTTTCCGTCGATATACACCTTAAACCCCGAACTTCCGCGAAACGTTATTTCACCTTCGGCGTCCACACGTATAGACGGCGTTTGCATCAGTATATCCGCCGCGGTACCCCCGGCGGCGGAAAGAAACCCGGCCGCTTCGATCACCTGTTTGTCCAATTTATACACAACCTGCCGTTTATAGCCTGTGACCACCACTTCCGACAACGTTCGCTCCATAATTTCCGCTAACGACACCGTATCCTGTTCCAGCGGTTTGTTTTGTGCATGAAGGTCGCTTTTGCCTGATAAGGCGGCCGCAAAGGCAGCCACATAAATCAGTTTTCCCAAAAAAGTGTTCATCTTTACATTTATATGAAACGCAAATATAAACATTTATTTAAAAAAAGCGTACCTTTGCAGTATGGATCATCATCATGGGCATACACAGAGACGCATTTCCAAAAACATCGGACTGGCATTTTTTCTGAATCTGGGCTTTGCGGTCATAGAATTGATAGGCGGACTGCTGACCAACAGCGTTGCCATTTTGTCGGACGCCTTTCACGACGCCGGCGATTGCGTGTCGCTGGGCGTGTCGTGGCACCTGCAAAAGGTGTCGGGTCGCGGCCGCGACAACCGCTATTCCTACGGATATCGCCGCTTTTCGTTGCTGGGCGCACTGTTCATCTCGGTGGTACTCCTCATCGGGTCGGCGTTTATTATCAAAGAAAGTATCGCACGCATCATCGCGCCGGAGCCTGCCCATGCACAAGGCATGCTCCTGTTGGCCGTGCTGGGCATCGTCATCAACGGACTGGCCGCACTGCGAATGAAAAAAGGCGCGTCGTTCAATGAGCGGGCGCTCTTCCTGCACATTATGGAAGATGTGCTGGGTTGGATAGCCGTGCTGGTGGCCAGTGTGGTCATGCTGTTTGTGAATCTTCCGGTTATCGACCCCATATTATCGCTTGCCATTTGCGTATGGGTATTATACAACGTGTACAAAAACCTGAAAGAAACGCTCAAAGTGCTGTTGCAGGAAATACCCGGAAATGTGGATATGGAAAAGTTGGAAACCGCGCTCCTTGCGCTGGAACACGTGTTGCAAATTCACGATTTACACGTGTGGACATTAGACGGCGAACAGCACATTATGACCTTGCATGTCGTAATCGACGATAATTTACAAACGGAAGACCGGCAAGCGCTGAAAGCCTCTATCAAAGCGGCGTGCGATGAATTTGACATTCATCATGTCACCGTTGAATTTGAAACGGAAACCGAAACGGAAAAATGTGAATGTACCATATCATGATGCGGTTATTTTTAAAAAAGGGACGTGAGGAATCGCTCCGGCGCTTTCATCCGTGGGTGTTTTCAGGTGCGGTAGCGCGGCACGAAGGACAAGCCGCAGAAGGCGACGTGGTGGAAGTATATACGCACGACGGCGTTTTTTTGGCTACGGGGCACTATCAGGAAGGCTCAATTACAGTAAGGGTGTTGTCGTTCCGGCCGTGCGCCATTGATGCAGCCTTTTGGGAAGCGGCGCTACGCCAAGCGCGTGCACTGCGCGAAGCAACCATCCCCGCTGCCGGGACTACGGCTTACCGCTTGGTACACGGCGAAGGCGACAACCTGCCGGGACTGGTTATCGACGTCTACGGCAATACGGCCGTGTTGCAAGCCCACACCATTGGCATGTTCCGCGCACGACATGCCGTGGCCGGCGCTTTACGAAAAATATACGGAACCCAACTGGCGGCGATTTACGACAAAAGCGCCACCACCCTTGTCAGCAAAGACAACGAAGCCGTTCCCGACAGTTACCTGTACCGCGCAGGAGAAACCGGGCGTGTCATCTTGGAGAACGGTTACCGCTTTGCGGTGGATTGGGAAAAAGGACAGAAAACCGGGTTTTTCCTCGATCAGCGCGACAACCGCCGGTTACTGTCGCAGTATGCCCAAGGGCGCTCCGCGCTGAATCTTTTTTGTTACACCGGTGGTTTTTCGGTGTATGCGCTGGGCGGCGGCGCGGCGCGGGTGCACGCGGTAGACAGTTCGCAGCGGGCTATTGACCTAGTCAACGAAAATATTTCGCTGAACTTCACCCGCGCCGCGCCGCATGAGGCCTTCACCGCCGATGCGTTCGACTTCCTGCACAATTCAGCCAACCATGCCTACGACCTTATGGTGCTCGACCCGCCAGCATTTGCCAAGCACAAAGGCGCACTGCGCAATGCGTTGCAGGCCTACAAGCGACTGAATGTAGCGGCATTCTCGCGTATTGCGCTGGGTGGCATAGTGTTTACGTTCAGTTGTTCGCAGGTGGTGAACAAAATTGATTTTCGCCATGCCGTCTTTTCGGCCGCCGCCATCTCCGGCCGCCCGGTACGCATCCTCCATCAACTCACCCAGCCTGCCGACCACCCCATCAATATTTATCACCCCGAAGGCGAATATTTAAAGGGCTTGGTATTACAGGTAGAATAATGAACAAATAACAACGAACAATTTAACGTGGGCAACTACATACGTCTTTACACCAAAATCTAAAATCCCCTTGGGATTTTAGTCCGGTAGAAAAACGCAGGAAATTAGCCCGCGCATGCCGGCAGGTATGCGCACAAATTTTCGTATATTTGCCGGAAAGTCCGTTCTTTGGCGCTTGTACCTAACGGCCGGAGTCGGAATGGTTACGGCTATTCCGAGTGTGCCTCTTGAATCCGGTAACCCTCCAAATTTACCGTTTGGGAAAAATGCGGTGGCGTTTGACAGAAAACACACACCGGTATAAAGTGGTTACCCCCTGTGCATGGTCTGGTTTCGGCGCGGTGCCAGCCGGTTGGCGCAACAATAATGGTTCGCAGTTCTCCAACCGGGGTACCAACGTCTTTTATTGGAGTTCCTCTGTGGGTAGCAGTACCAACGCGTGGAACCGTCAGTTCAATTCCGGCAACGCCCAGGTGAACCGCAACCTTAACAGTCGTTCGAACGGATTATCCGTGCGCTGCGTAAGGGAATCAATAAGGAATAAGCGTCAAAGAACGGATTTTTTTGGGCAACGATATACGACTTTACACCAAAATCCATGGAAAAATCCC
>JAIRLC010000086.1 GCA_031259645.1 Prevotellaceae bacterium
ACATAAGAAGAAAACCGCACGAACAACAAATTGCTTTGTCATAAAAAAATATTTTCGTTTATATACTTATTTTTTACTAACATTTTCAACGGTATGATGTTGATAAATTTAGATTTACAACACACTACACTACGCATTGAACTGCAAAGATACAAAGATATTATTTAATATTAACTATTTTACGACAATTTAGAGCGTTAAAAAACCCTAAAAAGAAAGGTTAATTTTTATTAATTTAACATTTTGTTTTGTAATTAGATTTTTATTATATTTGCAATAGTGTATCTTTTTGAAGATTATGAATAAAAATTACTACTGTGTGATTATGGCCGGGGGAATCGGTAGCCGTTTCTGGCCGAAAAGCCGCAATGCCCAACCAAAGCAATTTCTTGATATTCTTGGCATTGGGAAAAGTTTCCTGCAACAAACCTTCGACCGCTTTGCCTCGGTCATTCCCCGGGAGAACATCCTCATTGTGACAGGAAGCGCCTATGTATCAATAATTAACGAACAAATACCAGGGTTAGCGCCCTATCAAATAATTGCCGAGCCCGACCGGCGCAATACCGCGCCCTGTATTGCCTACGCCGCCTATAAAATTCTGGAAAAGACGCCGGAAGCCACCATTATTGTAACGCCTTCCGACCACCTTATTTTGAATGAAGCGGAGTTTTTACGGATTACCCGGCAGGCTATGGACTTTGCGTCATCGGACAACGTGCTGGTTACCATTGGTATAAAGCCCACACGCCCCGAAACCGGGTATGGCTATATTCAAATGAGCCTGACGGCCAAGCCTGTTGAGGGGAAGCCCTTTAAGGTGAAGACGTTCACGGAAAAGCCCTCTCTTGATTTGGCGAAAGTATTTGTGGAAAGCGGCGAGTTCTTCTGGAATTCAGGTATTTTCGCATGGTCGTTGCCGGCTATTCGACAGGCGCTGCAAACGCTGCTTCCCGAAGTGGACAGTTTATTTCAAAAAGGGACAGGGATATATAATACGCCGGCGGAGGAGGCCTTTATCCGGAAAGCATATTCCGAATGTCGCAATGTGTCTATCGACTACGGCATTATGGAGAAGGCCGACAACGTGTATGCCTTCCCCGGTGATTTCGGGTGGTCGGATTTAGGGACGTGGGAGTCTTTGTATTTGCAGCGGGAAAAGGACGCCCACGAAAATCTTGTAGACGCCTCGCAGGTTTTGTTACACCAGGTGTCAAACAGCGCCATTTCGGTGTCGGATAAACACAAACTGGCTGTTATTGAGGGGTTAAGCCATTATTTGGTGGTTGATACGGATGACGTGCTATTGATTTGTCCGCGCAACGACGAGGATAGCCTGAAACAAATAATGAAGAAAGTTGACCCGAAATACCTGTGATAAAGGCAGATGCAGCCGCTATGCGGCATACTATCACATAAAAGACATATAAAAGATGATTGAAAATCAAATGCTTGTGTTAATATTGACAGTATTCAGTCACTCTGCCGTCATATAAGATTATCCCCATATTGGAATGTATTGGGCATATTTTCTTGAGCGCGAAGTGTCTTTCAATTTAATAAGTCTTTCATTTAGGGCGTCTGCAATTATGCGGGAAGCTATAGCGTAATTTTCCGGTGCGATATGCAATCGTTTACGTAGCGTTTCGTTGGTCATTTTTTCGCCGGAAACATGCTGTAAACAACAGTGTTGATAACAAGCTCTGATTTTATCTTCCCTACTCATTTGCCGCATGGGCTTGGGAGCAAACATTATGACGCGTGTGAAATCATCATCTTTCTGAAAATCAGGCGCAGGTAATTGATGCAATTCACAAGCTTTTATGGCGCGGTCGATACCACTACCCCGTTCTTCGCAAAAATTCATACGGCGCATTATCGCGGCCAATTGTTCATTCCGGCTTACAGGACTATGGTCGATAAAACGAAGCGTATCAATTAATGGCTTACCCGGATTAGTGAGTTCCATTCTACTTTTAAAAATCTCTATCATCGGAGAAGTGCCTCCGATAGAGAAATCCTGATGAATTAACGCATTGGCCACAAATTCACGAATGGCCACAGAAGGGTACATCGGGGTATCTACTCTAAGGGCTTCTCCAATTTGTTCATTTACAGGTAAATTTGCATTTACGTAATCAACCATGTTTTTAAATCCAACGGCATATCCTTTTTCAACGGTTTGTTCTTTGATAGCGTTTATCCGACTATTGTCTTTGTAAAAAATTATCCTAACCGCCTTTCTTGATAAGGGTGAAAAATGTTTCAAATCGGAAGCGAAAAGTATAGCTCCGAGATTGGTTACATCATAGCTTGCGCCTCGCTTGTTTATGATTTTTTCTTCGGTTAGTTTTTCAAGAATACCGATTTTATTCTCTGGTAAAGGAATGTGCAGCAACTGAAAGGCTGAAGGATAATCAATTACTGCGAGCACTTCGTCAGGTGAAATTCCACTTAATGCTATCCGGTTTTCGAAACAGTTATTGTACGTATTTTGCCAAATTTTCCGTTCACGTTCAGGGTGTTCAGAGAGTTTTTTCTTATATGTACCAACTCTTATCCATGCCGTTCCTTTAAATTTTACCGGTGTATTTCCGGCTGCATCAATAATAAACAGCACAACATGCTTTCCGTTGATAATTGTTTCCTCAATTACAAAATCAATACGTGGCGAGAGTTGTGTGGCAATCCAATTTTCAATTTCCTGATCGCCTATTTTATCGTTTTTGGGATTATAAGTAGTTCCGACAATGGCATGTGTGGCATCATCAATCCCGAAAGCCAAATAGCCTTTCGATTGTCCCATGTATGCCGCACCATTAGCCAAAGCCGAAATATATTCACCAATGGTTTCGGAACGATAATTATTGGTTTTAAATTCAACCCACTCGCTTTCTTTAGCTGCTGCTTGAATATCTGCTATGACGGTTCTTATCTCTTTCTCATGCATATTCCTGTGAATTAAGAGAGTGGGCAGGCAAGAAAGTTAGTATTCCCAGAGGTCGCTTTCGAAGTTAAAGATTTCCTGTTTCAGCCGTTCCGATTCCAACATGGCTTCCATACCGTTACGGGTATAGCTGTGAATTTGCCGGTTGTTCTGGTTGTTTGAAATGGCCCTAATGTAAGAAGAAAAGCGCCGTTTTTGAAACAGGTCATCGAAGGAAAGCTGGGTGACTTCACTTTCTCCCACAAAGCAAGAGGCATTGGCCAATATTTTGCGGGCATCGGGATAATAAATCCAGAACAGTTGTTTTTTCATCATCTCGGGCTCTATATTTTCGTCCTCATCGGCGGTTTGAATTTCTTTGGCATACACCCTGACCGGGCAAATACCAATGATACGCACAAACATTTGCGAGAGGTGTTTATCGAAAAACCAGTCTTCCTTTACGTAGAGTTCTCGCACCTCGCCCCAGTTAAATTCACCATGGATCACGATGGTGGTATCGCCCGAGCCGTCCATTTTCGGGGTGACGACGGTGCGGTCGGTGGCTTCAAACCGGCTGCGCAACGTTTCGGGCGAAAGTTCCGTAATAAACTCGTCGCTGTCGGTATCATAGGCTTTGATTGTCCCCTTCTGTATGGCCGACACGAGGGTCTGCACAAAACTTTTCCGCGCCTGTACCACTTCGGTGGGGTAATAGAGCGGATAGTTCAGGCGTTCGCGCAAGTCGATGACCCGCCATACCCTGCGTGACCAAAAAATATCGGATTCCCGCAACGGAGGATAAGGTATAGGATCTTTGTCTTGTAATATTTCAAGCTTGGTAATACCATCCTGTACAAGGCTTTTTTTATCCACTTCCAATTTTTGCGCATACACGGCCGAGGCCATGACAATAAATATAAATAAAGCAATTGTTTTTTTCATAATGCTACTTAAGTTTTATAGATAAGTCGGATAATTCAATGGTTTTTCCACCGGGTCCGACCGCTTTAATATCGGTAAATGTAACGCGCTGCCCCGAGCGTAAACGATTAAACATTTGTTTTTGCCGGGGGGTGAAAGTTTCCGATTTCGACTCTTCTTCCATTACATAGCCGTTGGTGTCTACGGCGAATATGGAGAAAGAGACCACACGAAAGCGGAGGTCAAAGTCGAAATCGCGCGGCATGACGGCAAGGATACCTTGCGAGGCGAGCAATTCACTCTTGGTTGCCGTTTTCCCCGAGATGACGTCGAGTTGAGGCGTTGGGGTGGGCAAGTCTTTTACACGAAGCTGGCGGGTTCCCATATTTTTTTCGTTCACAAAAACGGAAAGCTCGCAGATACGCCCGTCGCCCGGGACGACTATAAACTCGTTACCTTTATGTTCAATGGTTCCGTTCGTCATTCTTACGTCGAGCTTGTCTTGCGGGATACCGGCCGAAGAAACACTAATGGGGTTTTCAATACCACGATACACCACATTCATTTTTGTGGGCGACACCACCGTATTGGGCTCTACCACCATATAGGACAGGTTTACGGGCCGGGTGGTTTTTCCGTCAGGGCCT
>JAIRLC010000072.1 GCA_031259645.1 Prevotellaceae bacterium
ATGAGCAACTATGTGGGTATAGTGCGTTCAAACTTGCGCTTGAAAAGGGCGTTAGACCGCCTGGAAATCATTTTTAAAGAAACGGAAGACTTATACCGTAAATCCATCCTCACCCAAAATCTTTGCGAATTACGAAACATGATTAAAGTATCATATCTCATTATAAGAAGCGCCCAGGATATGCGTGAAAGCCGAGGCCTGCACTACACGCTTGATTATCCTTCAAAAAAGTAGAATGAAGTATTTTTGTATTGGCATTTTTTTAGCGGTATTAAATTCTTGTTTTTATTATTCGGAAGAAATTGCCCATCAATTGGTCTTGGCCGAGAAAATTATAGAATCGCATCCCGACAGCGCATTACATATACTTCAACGTATTGAAAACCATCGCTATTTTTCGAAAGAACAACACGCCGTGTATTGTCTGTTGTACACCGGGGCAATGGATAAAACACGTAGAAAACATACTTCCGATTCGCTCATTCGTGTAGCGGTGGAATTCTTTTCCAAAAATCCCGGCCGCTATCCCGAACACTTGGCCAAATCCTTGTTCTACCAAGGCCGCGTTTATCACGACGCCAATATGTCGGACGACGCCATGCAACTTTATATGGAGGTGGAGATAAAAGGACAGGCATTATCGGAACTTAATTTGTTGGGATTGGTAAACAGTGAAATGGGACATTTGTTTCAACGGCAAAACCTCACCGGGAAAGCCATTGAGCATTTTACTAAATCGGCAAATTATTTTCACCGGGTCAGGAATTTTAAAAATGAAGGCTATGCCCTGATCAGTGTGGGGCTAAATTATCATCTGATAAAAAAATACGACAGCACCGTATTTCACTTGCAAAAAGTCCGGCAAATTGCCAAAGATATTCGCGATACCGCTATGCTATCACAATCACTCATGGTGCTGGGAATGGCTTATACAAAGCTGAAAAAACCGGAAGCCGTGAAACTCTATTTACAGGAATGTATTAACCTCCCGTTAGATGACATGAAACTGGCGCAGGCCTATAATTCTTTAAGTGAGGCTTATTTGCAGGATGCGCAATGGGAAGCGGCGCGGTTTTATGCCCATAAAGCGCTCGAAAAAGGATGCCGCATAAACAGTATTTATTCTCAAGCCACCAGTTATCGTTGTTTATACCGTATAGAGAAAGAGGAGGGCGACTATAGCAGGGCGCTGGAATATTATGACAAATGCGCGCAACTGAAAGATTCGATAAATACGTTGGAAAATAGAAATAATGTATTGGAAATACAGGAAAAATACAATGCCGAACGATGGAAAAATAAAACCATGAAGTTGGAATCCAACCAGCAGTACGTTCGTTTTTTACTGCTTATACTTGCGCTTGGCGTTGTGGTGCTTGTGTTGATTTTTTTCCTGCACCGCAGCCGCCACCGTCAAAAATTACTAAAGAGCGAAACGTTGGCCATGAAAAATGAAGCCCGGCTCAAAGAATTTTTATTGAAACGCTTGGATGTTTCGAAAGAACTGGTAGCGCTCATGCAGCATCCGAAAGCCGACCCGGAAAAAATACAAGCCAAACTGCACGCACTGGTCGATAAACTAACCTTTGATGCGGCCGACGGCGAAGCGTTAATAGCCACGGTGAATGAACTCTTCAATGGCTTTGCCGGTAAACTGGCCGCCCGCTACCCGGTATTGACGCCCGATGACGTCCAATTATGCTGTATGATACGTGCCGGTTTCGACGCAGGTATCATGTCAACCATTATGGGCATTGGCTTCGACAGTATTTATAAAAAGCGTTCGCGACTGCGGAAAAAAATAGGCCTGCACGAAAAGGAAAACATCGAAGATTTAATGTCAAAAATTTAACCCGGCAGGCCTTACATTCGCTTGTCCATATTTTTTTCCTGTTTTAAAATTATAGCATATTCATTATTATATAATTGTAAAACCGGCGTCCATATCGTTACAACCCCTGTACAGGTACAATTCAAGATTTTAGTACATATCTTTGTTCTCGTAAAAACCTTTTAAATTATTATTTTATGAAAACGAAGAAGACAACTTTATTCACCATGCTGGCTTTTGCCTTATTAATGAGTTTGGGTACTGCAATGTGTTCCCACATTGACGACCCTATTGTTGACCCTGATTTGGTGGACCGCCCGCGCGTATCCCAACAGCCCGTCGGAGACACTAATAAATAAGAAGAGCACAATAAATAAATTGGATTGTGAAAAGAAGCAACTAACATCTCATTGCCTTTTCAAGTTTTTCCTGTAAACCCTGTGTCTTTCTTGCGAAAGGCAATCTTACGGGAGGAAACAAAAAACGATGCTGAAAAGCATCGTTTTCTTTTGTGCAACAATCTCTGGGGTCTGAGATAAGCGATCTCTGGGGTCGGTGATAAGCGATCTCTGGGGTCGGAGATAAGCGATCTCTGGGGTCGGAGATAAACAGTATATAAGCGCCAGCAAGGACGCTTGTCTTTTTGTGGGGGGTAGCGAAGCCGTCGGGCGGGGGGCCTAAAGATTTAAATCACTTAACTACTTTTTGTTTTGCTTGTTTTCGTGACGGTGTGTGTGATTTTAAGCAAGGCGAAATTAACTTCGTATTTGGTTTCAGCGGCGGAAACCTGCAAGTCATCCCCCAAGATGTCGCTGATAATATCACCGCCTTTTTGTATCAGTGATTTTTGCTTAAACTCTTCGGGTGCGGCAGAGAGTTCTGCCACCGTCCGCGCCAATTCCCTGATTTTGCTAAAAGTCTCTACGATGGCAATAGTCGTCCGGGTGGCTCGCGGACTTTTCAATATGGTGGCGAGCATGTACAGGCCTTTCTCGGTGAAGGCTTTGGGGATATATTTACTGTGCTTACCTCGCCCAGTTTCTTCTAAGATCAAAATTTTTGATCTTAAAGCTTTTTTCTCTAAGGTCGAAAATTCCGATCTTAGAGAAATATGCTCATCTTTTGTTAATTCAAAAATATATCCTTCCGG
>JAIRLC010000124.1 GCA_031259645.1 Prevotellaceae bacterium
GCTTACGAGCCGGTAATGTTCCCGGTGGCCGACGGCTTGGTAAATAATATTCCGGAGTTAAATCTGGTGCCGGCGTTAAACCATAAATTTAAAACCGTACACACGGAAAATCCGCAGGAAGCCACTTACTTGTATATAAGACGGAAAGACGCTGTGAATTAAATATGATTAGTTGGATAATTCCCTTTTTCTATATAACTTTGTCATCAAAATGGGTAGAATGCACACGTTAAATACTTAAAGAAATAATGAAATACGATGTATGTGTAATTGGCGGCGGCGGGCATGTGGGCTTGCCTTTGGCTATTATGCTGGCCTCAAAAGGTAAGCAAGTGTGCGTGTATGATGTAAACGAGAAAGGCATAGCGCTTATCAAGTCGGGCGTGATGCCGTTTGCGGAAGAAGGCGCCGAGCCGCTGTTGCAACAGGTATTGGCCGCCGGCAGGCTTCATTTCTCTACGCGGCCGGAGGTGGTTTCGGACAGTGAAACGGCCATACTTATTATCGGCACGCCTGTCGATAAACATTTAAACCCGAACTTCAGCGTGCTAAAAGAGGTAATTGATGAACTTATTCCTTACTTTTACGATGGTCAATTGCTGGTGTTGCGCAGCACCGTGTATCCGGGATTGAGCAAGCGGATTAACGACTGGCTTACGGAAGCGGGGAAGAATGTGCACGTGGCTTTTTGCCCCGAACGTATTTTGGAAGGGAAGGCGTTGGAAGAACTGGAAAACCTTCCGCAAATCATATCATCGTTTACGGAAGACGGCGTGCAGCGTGCGTCGGATTTGTTTTCGCTGCTCACCCGCGATTTGGTGGTGGTGCAACCCATGGAGGCCGAGCTGGCCAAGCTCTTTACCAATTCGTGGCGCTACTTGAAGTTCGCGGTAGCCAACCAATTCTACATGATAGCGAATGATTATAACCTCGACTTTTATAATATCTACTATGCCATGACGCACAACTATGCGCGGACAAAAGACTTCCCGCGTCCCGGCTTCGCTGCCGGCCCGTGCCTCTTTAAAGATACCATGCAACTGGCGGCGTTTAACAACAATAACTTTCACCTGGGACATACTGCCATGCTCATTAACGAAGGGCTGCCCAACTATGTGGTGAGCCAACTTAAAAAGCAATACGCGTTGTCGGAAAATACAGTCGGTATTCTGGGTATGGCGTTCAAGGCCGAAAGCGACGACGCGAGGGAATCGCTGTCCTATAAACTGAAAAAGATATTGGCCATCGAAGCCAAACAGGTGCTGTGCGCCGACCCTTACGTGAACGACCCCACACTTACCGATGAAAAAACCTTAATCCGCGAAAGCGACATCATTATCATTGCCGCACCACACAAGCGCTACAAGGATTTGAACATACAAAACAAAAAAGTAGTGGATATCTGGAATATCTTGAATAACGGAGGAAGAGTATGAGAATATTAATCACAGGTTCTGCCGGTTTCATTGCTGGGTATTTGGTGGAAGAATTGCTAAACCATGGACACGAGGTGGTGGGCATTGACAATTACAGCAAGTATGGCTTTATCGAAAAAAGTTACGATACGCATCCCAATTACAAAATAGTGAAAGGCGACGTAAAAGACGTGGCACTGATGAAAACGCTGATTGCCGACTGTGATCAGGTGGTGGCTATTGCAGCCATGATTGGCGGTATCACCTATTTTCACGAATATGCCTACGACCTGCTGGCCGAAAACGAACGCATCACGGCTGCAACCTTCGATGCGGCAATTTGGGCGTTTAAAGAAAGACGATTGAAAAAAATCAATGTACTGTCGTCGTCGATGGTGTTTGAGAGCGCCACCACGTATCCTTCGAGGGAAGGGGAGCAACTGCAATGCCCGCCGCCCTTGTCCACCTACGGATTTCAAAAGTTGGCCTGCGAGTATTTCGCCAAGGGTGCTTTTGAGCAATACCATTTGCCGTACACCATTATTCGTCCTTTCAACTGCGTGGGGGTAGGGGAGCAGCGGGCGAAGAACGAAAAGGAAATCCTTTCGGGCAATGTGAAATTGGCCATGAGCCACGTGGTGCCCGATTTGGTGCAGAAAATTTTAAAGGGGCAAGACCCCTTGCATATCCTCGGTTCCGGCGAGCAAATCAGGCATTATACCTACGGCGGTGATTTGGCGCGGGGAATCCGCCTGTGTATCGAAAGCGACAAGGCCATCAATAACGACTTCAACCTTTCCACGCCGGTTTCGACCACTGTGAAAGAGTTGGCGGCGCTGATATGGAAGAAAATCAACGGCGACAAACCGCTGTCGTTTATTTCCGACAAAGCCTACGAATATGACGTGCAAAAACGAGTGCCTTCGGTAGAAAAGGCCAAGGATATATTGGGCTTTACGGCCGGCACGGACTTGAGCGCTACGCTCGACGAGGTGATCCCTTGGGTGAAACAGCAAATAACGTTGGGCAACATATAAAAATATTGGTGTATGGACGTTCGGAAATTATACGGCAAACGGTTTATAAAACCTGAAATATTACAGAAGAAAAACAGAGTGTGGCAGATTTTATGTAAGCATTTTTTTCAAAAGTATGTTTCCGACGACAGTGTGGTGGTGGATATGGCAGCGGGGTATTGTGAATTTATCAATAGCATTAAGGCAAAAACAAAAATAGCTTTTGACATCAATCCCGATATGCAATTATTTGCCGATGAAAATGTGCGGGTGGTAAATGATTCTTTGTTTAATATGAAAATCCATTTGCAAGACAAGGTAGATGTAATATTTGCCTCAAACATATTTGAGCATTTGGATACTAAAGAACAAGTAATTCTTGCCATGAAAATATCAGCATCATGCTTAAAATCAACATATTGCGGGGGGGGGGTAAATTAATGATTTTGCAGCCGAACATAAGATATACCGGCGCCGCTTACTGGGATTTTATTGACCATAAGATAGCGCTTACCGATAAGGCGATTATTGAAGCCGCTGGAATATGCGGATTGAAGGTAATTCATTGCATACGGAAATTTTTACCTTATACAACCAAGTCTAAATTTCCGCAACATCCGTTTCTAATTTGGCTTTATTTGAAACTGATGCCTATAAGCGGCTTTTTTATGGGAGGGCAGACCTTTTTAATTTTGGAGAAAACAGATGACTGAGCTAACCATCGTAATTCCTGTATATAACGAGGCCGGCAATATCAAAACGGCTATCGACCGGATTGAAAATACGGTTTGTTGTCCGCATGAAGTGCACATTGTGTATGATATGGATGAAGACACCACGGTTCCGGTGGTACAGGCCATAAAAAATAATTACAAGAATGTGATAAACCTTGTGAAAAACAAGTACGGGCGCGGGGTGTTGAATGCC
>JAIRLC010000142.1 GCA_031259645.1 Prevotellaceae bacterium
AATGTTTTCTTTGCGCCGCCCACCTCAAAGGTGTATTTTTCTTGTACTACAAAATCGCCTTTATTGCTTGAAGTCACCGCTCCGATAGCCCTTAACTGGTTAAAGAAAAATGTTTCGCGAACGTTACCGACATTGGTACTTGTTCCGCCCAGCGCATAAGCAATATTCGTGTTGTCGAGATAAATTTTCTCGGGTTTGCTCATATTGCCGATTGAATTTTTGGCACGCAACAAGCCTAATATTCGTGCGCGTTCCAGATAATCGATACTCTTGAGCAGATGAGGCCTGGTGGTATTTACGTTTTTGCTTAATTCCGAAATATTAGGCGTAAAAGGAGCCAATGTCGTAATAATACCTAATAGTCTCTTTATCTTCAAAGTGGTCATAAATTCTATTTTCTCTATGGCAGGCAAGTCACCTTCCAATACGGTGTTGATCACATTGGCCACACGCTGTCCATAATTTTCGGAATTTTCTTTGTAATAAGGATAAAACCCCATTTTTAAATATCGATTGAAAAGTAAAGTAATCTTTTCAGGATTTATGCGTTTTACGATGTCGGAAGCCATCATAATGTGATCTTTAAGCAGGTCATTTAGGGATATGGGCTTTAATTTTATGACGTTCTCAAACTCCAAAAACTCCCTGAACGACAATCCTCTCAATTCATATTGTACAGCCCTTCTGCTAAGGTCGGCGTTGCCTTTATAAATTTCAAGCATGGAAGATCCGGAAAAAACGACATGGAGGTCGGAATAGGTATCGTAAATATTTTTAAGTTCTTGCGCCCAGGTTTCATAGGGATATTTGTGTATTTCGTCCACAAACAGGTGCGTTACGCCTTGAAGCGACAATTGTGCGGCCACATCTACAAGTCTGTTGTTCGAAAAAAACAGGTCGTCTAAACTCACATACAAGGCTTTTTTGATATCAAGATGTAATTTTATGTATTGTAACATCATTGTTGTTTTGCCCGTTCCTCTTGCTCCCACAATGGCAAATAAGCGGTCGTTCCAATAAATGTCTTTCATCAAATACCTGATGGGTTTTGCCTTTGTCATCCCAATTTTAAGATGAGATTTAGTAAATAGTGTATCCATACATATTGTATTTTTAAAAATGCAAATATAAGCATTTTTTGTATTATTCAAAATACGATACTATTATTTTATTATAATTTAATATTTTACAGGTATATTTTTTAGAGTGCATTTTTGAAAATACATTTTTAATATAATATCGTATTTTTAAAAATATAATATTCATAGCATATTATGTCACAATAAATTCTACGATTTCTTTTAAATATTTGGCATCAATTTCATCAAAAGCGTCGGGTTGGTCACTGTCGATGTCGAGCACCCCGTGCACTTCGCCGTTTTTAAACAGCGGCACTACAATTTCGGATTGCGACCGGCTATTGCACGCAATATGTCCGGGAAATTGCGCCACATCGGGCACGATGAGGGTCTTCCGCTCTTTCCATGCGGTGCCGCATACGCCGCGCCCAAAAGCTATACGGGTGCAGGCTACCTGGCCTTGAAACGGGCCTAATATCAGCTCATCATTCTTTACAAGGTAAAAACCAACCCAAAAGAAATGGAACGCCTCCCATAGTGCCGCCGCGGTGTTGGCAAGGTTGGCCACTTCGTCGGTTTCGCCGTGCAGCAAGGCTTTGAGTTGTGGAAGCAACGCCTTGTATTTTTCTTCTTTCGACAGTTGCTGCGGAATACGAATGTTTTCAGCCATATTAAAATATCGTTTTGCTAACGCTGGTCGATCAATTTTCCGGTAAAGTTAAGTGTTTTTGTTGAAACACATTGTTGTTTCACCTACAATGTCATCAGCACGAAAATCTGCGCCAGCAACACGCGCAGAAACATGGTAAACGGATATACGGTGGCGTAGGCCGTGGCTTGCGCCTGAACCGGTGCAATGCTGTTGGCAAACTCCAGCGCCGGCGGGTCGGTCATGGCGCCGGAGATGCAGCCGCATATTTTCAGGTAATTCACCTTCCGCATCCGGGCAATCACCGCCGTGATCAAAATGGGGACAAGCGTAATTGCAACGCCGTAGAGCACCCATTGCCACCCGCCGCTCCCGAGCGTTTCGATGAACTTCTCGCCGGATAACAGGCCGACACAGGAGAGGAACAGGATAATGCCCATTTCCCGCATGAAGAGGTTGGCGCCCGGCGTCATGTAAAAGCTCAGCTTACCGATGCGGCCTTTGTAGCCCAACAGTATGGCTATCAAAAGTGGCCCTCCGGCCAATCCGAGCTTGGCGGGCGCTGGCAGGCCGGGTATGAAAATCGGGATACTGCCCAGTATGATGCCTGCAAAAATGCCGAGGAAAATTGAGATGATGTTGGGTTTCGCCAATTCGTTTACGGAATCGCCAAGTTCTTTTTTGACGTCGTTCAGAATTTCTTTTTTTCCCACTACCCTGACGGTGTCGCCCAGTTCGAGGGTTGTCCCAAGCGTGGGGAGGATTTTCATTCCCGACCGGAAGATGCGGGTTACATTGGCCGGGTAACGGCGGTAGATGCCTATTTGTTCGATTGTTTTTCCCGCCAGTTTTTGGTTGGTCAGTAGAATATTTATCATCCCCAGCGGGCCGGGAACATCGCCCATGCTTTCTACCAGTTCCACTTTGCCCATCAGGAATTCCAGGTGCTCAATCTTGTCCTGTGCCGAAACGCCGCAGATGACGTCGCCCTGCCGGATAATTTCTTTGTCGGTGGCAACCATTATTTCCCCGTTGCGGATGATGCGGGAAATTGCGAGTTCTTTGTCCATGATGCGCTTGGCATAATCGACCGTTTTACCGAACAATCCCGGGTTTGCAACCGTTATCTTCACCGTTTGCAACTTGGTTTCGCTGCTGCCCAACGAGTCGGTGTAGGCTTTGACTTCGGCATTGACATTGATTCTAAACAACACCCGCACCAGCAGCATGGTGAGAATAATCCCCAGTATGCCGCACGGATAAGCGATGGCGTAGGCCATGCCTGTTTCGGATACGACAGCGGCTTCCGCGCCCTGTTCCGCGAGTATTTGCTGGGCTGCCCCGAGGCTGGGCGTGTTGGTCACCGCCCCGCACAAAATCCCCACGGCGACAGCCGGCGAGACGCCCGTTAAGTAATGAATCAGGCAGGCAATCCCGAAGCCGCCCACGACAATGCCCGACGCAAACAGGTTGAGCAATAATCCGTCTTTCTTGAAAGAAGAGAAGAAGCGCGGCCCCATGCTTAGCCCGATGCTGTAAACGAACAATACCAGTCCGAAGTCGCGCATGAAATGCAGGGTGTGCGTATCGACCGGCGCGCCGAAATGGGCAATGAATATGCCGGTGAACAGCACGCCCGCAACGCCTAATTTGATACCCCGGGCGCTGAGTTTTCCTATCATTACGCCGGTAAAAGCCGCCATGCACAGGTAAAGCGTGGTAGATGCGATACCCTGTGTAGTTAAAAATTCATATATGTAATTCATAATATCACGATTTTCTGATATTTTTCGCCGCCTGCACCATATTTTTTAAGGCTTGAATGGTTTCATCCCAACTTCTTGTTTTTAATCCGCAATCAGGATTCACCCACAGCTGGCGGACAGGAATCAATTTCATCGCCTTGCGAAGCAAGTTTTCCATTTCGGTGACAGACGGCACACGGGGCGAATGAATGTCATACACGCCGGGGCCGATGTCGTTCGGATATTTGTAAGTGATAAATGCGTCGAGTAACTCCATTTGCGAGCGTGATGTTTCGATGGTTATTACATCCGCATCCATGGCGGCGATGGAGGTTATTATATCGTTAAACTCAGAATAACACATGTGCGTGTGTATTTGCGTTTTAGGCTGCGCTACTGCGACGGACAGCTTGAATGCCTTCACTGCCCAGTCGAGGTATTCCGCCCAATCGGTTTTTCGCAACGGTAAGCCTTCTCGTATAGCCGGCTCGTCCACCTGAATAATTTGCACGCCGGATTGTTCCAAATCGAACACTTCGTCGCGGATGGCCAGCGCAATTTGCATAGCCGTTTCCGAACGAGGCTGGTCGTTGCGCACGAACGACCACTGAAGGATGGTTACAGGACCGGTCAGCATGCCTTTTACCGGTTTGTTCGTAAGCGATTGCGCATAGTTTATCCAATGAACTGTCATGGCTTCGGGACGCGAGATGTCGCCGTAGATGACAGGCGGTTTTACACAGCGTGAGCCATAGCTTTGCACCCAGCCGTTTTGGGTAAAAGCAAATCCGTTCAATTGTTCGCCGAAATATTCAACCATGTCGTTGCGTTCAAATTCCCCATGCACCAATACGTCCAAGCCTATTTCCTCTTGAATGTGTATAGCTTCTTCGGTGAACGTTTTGATGGCGTCCGTATAATCTTTTTGAGTAATTAACCCTTTTTTCAGTTTTGATCGCACCTCACGCACTTCCTTTGTTTGCGGAAACGAGCCGATTGTTGTGGTGGACAGCATGGGCAATTTCAAGAGAGACGCCTGTAAAGTTTTCCGTTCGGCGAAAAGCAATTCCCGCTCGAAATCCCTATCCTGAACAGAAGCTGTGCGAGCCTGCACTTTGGGGTCATGTATGAGTGAAGACGTCGCACGCACCCAAATCATTTCTCTATTTTCGGCAAGCAAGATTTCTTTTTCCTTCTCGTCGAGTTGTGGACTGGACAATGTTTTAAGCACCGATGCTTCATTGAGTTTTTGCTTGGCAAACGACATCCATTGCTTCACTTTGCCGGGCAACGTGGTTTCGTCCGATTCCAGTTCCAAATCGCAGGGACAATGTAACAACGAACAGGAAGGCGCTATCCATATTCGTTCCTCTCCTAATGCCTGCGCCGCTTTGTTGATCAATCTCAGCGAGTCGTCGTAATTGTTTTTCCAGATATTCCGTCCGTCCACCACGCCCAAAGAAAGCGACATGTGTTCCGGTATTTGTGCCAGCACATCGTCTAATTGCCGGTTTCCTCTTACCAAATCAATGTGCAAAGTGTGTACAGGCAATGAACAGGCAAGCGGCAGGTTGTTGTTTAATGCTTCAAAATAAGTAGCCAGCAGTACGTTTATTCCGGGACATTCGTTGCTTAAATATGAATAGGCTTCACGGAAGGCTTGCTTCACCGGCTCATCCAAGTCAAGCGTCAAAAAAGGTTCGTCTAACTGGATATAGCTTGCACCCGCTTTCTGCAGGCTGTTCAGGATTTCTTTATATACAGGCAAGAGGGCTCCCAGCAGGCTGATTTTATTGAATCCAGATTCTTTTTCTTTCCCCGATAAGAGATAGCTGACAGGCCCGAACAGTACAGGTTTGGCATTTATCCCTTGTTGCCGTGCTTCAAGAAATTCGTCAATAATGTTGGTGCAAACAAAACCAAACTCTTGCTTTCTGTGGAACTCGGGAACGAGATAATGATAGTTGGTGTCAAACCATTTGGTCATCTCGAGGGCGGTAATATCCATGCCGTCTTTCTGGTACCCCCGCGCCATTGCAAAATACAGGGATGGGAACGACTTCTTTTTCTCCTGCACGAACGGAAGAAACCTCAAGGGGATATTTCCCAGCATCACACTTGTGTCCAACACGTGGTCGTAGTAAGAAAAGTCGTTGGTTGGAATCAGGTCAATCCCTGCCTCCTGTTGCAATTTCCAATTCTCCAGCCGGATTTGTTTACCGGTTTGCAACAGGTCGTCTAATGTAATTTTGCCTGCCCAGTAGTTTTCGCAGTTTTTTTTCAGTTCACGCCGACTACCAATACGCGGATAGCCGAGATTGTGTGTTCGCATATTTTTAAAATTTTAAAATGAATAATTCAATTAAAAATTCTTCTGAACGCGATGCTTTATGTGAAAAGGATGAAAGGGGAGGATAGGAAAGAAACACTTACAATTTCCCATGCTTCATGCAGGGACGCACGTGTACTTGTGCCTTGCTCGACTTTGCCTTTTTCGCGAAAGCATCGCCAAAACCGAATTAAGGCAGGTTTCCTGACTTACTCTATTCTGTGCGCCTTCCCATCTATTTGACAGTGGCACGTTGTACAGAACTATTGCAGAGCTTACAGTTGCGCGACAGTCCGTGATTTTCACACGGTTCCCTTTTACTTCGTAAGAAACGGAGTACCTTAACGGTTAGATATAAAAGAACTTTTTCGATAACAAAGATACAACATTTATTTGAAATAAAAGTAAAAAGCCAACTTTTATCCTTCCTGCCGCGAAATTTGCCGATTGTATTGTGTGAGCAATGCCCACACTTTCTTCCCTTGTTATCATTGTATTTTTAATTTTTATGTTTATGTTTATGAAAACGGTCTGTCTTGTCAATCATTTCTCCTTTCTCGATATGGTAAAAACGCTGATTGGTGGTGGGAGCGTTTAATCCGCCCAGGTGTTCCACGTATGCGCCGAGTTTGATATAGTCAAATTTCTGCAGGGAAAAACCTGCAGGCAGATCCGCTCGCCCCGAATACCAAGCGATTTTGACGCTGCCGCTCTTCTTTCTGATATAATCCGCCAGCCGTCCGACTTCGTGCGATTCGGCGTCACCGCCCATAAAACAAATACAGGTAATGGCGTCGCCGTAGTTGTCGAGCCATCCGGAGAGGACGTTTTCATTCAGCATTTCGCCGGTATCCTCCCAAAGATGGGGGCTATGGCAACCGACGCAACGGTTGGGACAACCGGAAATGTTGACTGCCAGCGTCACCTCGTCCGGTATTTCCTGAAAAACGATATCATAATTGATGTATCGAAGCATAATGACGCCGGGCAGCCTCCTCCTGCCTGCTTTGTGAAAAATTACTGATGCGTTTCATGTAACCGATGATGCGGGTAAGATAATCCAAATTTTTGCTTTGGCACGACGGACATGTTTGCAGCCGGCGCTTGTCGATATGGCCGCAATCGTTGCAGACGGTATTCGGGACGTTAAACGTAAAATAGTTGCACCCCTCCTGTGCGGCTACGCGCAACAATTGGCGGTACTGTTCTTTGCTCAAGTGTTCTTCGAGGTTCAGGTGCAAGGCCGAACCGCCCGTCAGGTGTTCGATATACTTTCTCCCATGCAGGCGGAATTTATCGACAATATTTAACGAGCCGTCTTCCACGATATAAAAATAGCTATTGTAGCAATCGCGGTTTACGGTGTAGCCATCCCGCCTGTCCCACTTGGCATGTTTAACGCCTACATTTTCTGCCGGTATCATTTCACAGTTAAACAGCACGTCTTTCGTCCTGTACTTTTTATTGTAATTTTCTATAAGCCCCAATACCTGCTGAACAAAAGCGGCATATTGTGGATTGTCGTTAATCGCCATTCCAAGCGATTCGGCGGCTTCCACCAAGCCGTTCACGCCGATAGTGAGGTATTGCCGTTTCAAGTTGATATAGCCCGCATCAAATAACGGCAACATGCCTTTTTCGTGCATGTATTTCAAATTTTCATTGTATGCCAGCTGGACTTTATGCACCAAGTCAACAATTTCTTCGAGGAAAAATTGGTAGTGTTCTCCTTTTCGCGATGCATGTTGTATGCAGCGGTTCACATTGATGGTCAATACACTTTTCGAGCCGGTTGAAACACCGCCGGCGCCGAGGGTATAGCTGAATCCGTTATCCTGTATTTCATTGCGTAAACGGCAACAGCTACTCAACGAGTCGGCGTTGTCGCTGATATACGTGAAGAACGAATGGCCTTCAGCATACATTTCGGCTGTAAAATCGCCGTATTCCCTGTCTTTGGCGTCGCCGTTTCCGGTCAGCAAAGCCATTGTTTCCACGGGGAATGTCAGTACGGAACGGGTACGCTCGCGGTTGAACCATTTCATGAACCGTTTTTGCAGCCAGCTTAGCGAATCCCAGTTGGGGCGGCTGCCGTCGGGAAACCGGAACTCGCCGAACAGGCTTTCAAAATAGTAGCGGTCGTAGTATGAAATATTCCAAAACACGGCCTGGAAGTTGCGCGCCCCGGTGGGCTGGTTGATGGAATAGACGATTTGCTCGAAGTAGTCGGTAATAATTTTATCCAACGTGCGCTGTTTTTTTGACAGGTCGACCACTTCACCGGCGTGCAAATAGTAGTCCCCGCCATATTCCAGGCCGATGAAATAGTTCATATACATGAGAAATTCGGGGGTGGCGCAAGCTCCGCTCAACATGCTCGATACCATAAAAACCATGTTAATGAACCCGCCACAGAATGATTTCAGGTTGGTAGGCGCTTTTGAATTTCCCCCGATAGAGGTCGTTCCTCCAATGAGCCACGGATACATGGTGATGCTGGCGCAGTAGTTGGCGAGGCTGGTTTCGTCGTTTTTATAGATATAGTGCTTGTTCAGCAGGTCGATGTACCGGTCGGCGACTTCTTTCCCGAACATCTCTTTGATGCGGTCGGTAAGCATGCGCCGGTTGAGGCGAATAAAATTGGACTTTGGGAGCTCGCCGATAAGGGTAGCCATATTTTTATTTTCCACATTGGCGTTAGCGTCGTACTTGCTGCCCGACGCCGCGTTTGAAGCGTCGCAGTAGTCCATCAGGAATTTAAGCTTGTCGCGCACTTCCCTGTCTTCGGTATGCTTTTGCCGGTATAACATGTACGATTTGGCTACGGCATAATACCGTTCCGACATCAGGGCGATCTCCACCTGATTTTGTATTTCTTCCACAGTGGTATCGTTCCCTATACTTATCCGGCTCAGGATGTTGGTAACGATTTCCTGAGTGGCAAAACTGCCTACTGATAGAAACGCTTTCGAAATAGCGCTTTTAATTTTGTCAATAGAAAAGGCTTCCCTTTTCCCGTCGCGTTTGATAATGAATGATTCCATCAATGTTTATAATTTTACACTATTCCACAAAATGGAACTTGGGGAACGTAGATACAACTCTGTAAAAAGTTGAAATCTGTTTTGCTTTTCGCCCGAAAGCTCCAGTATATCACATTGGGCAGGTCTTCTGACTTGTTTCGGGCAACACGCCTTCCCGTTGAAAAACTCAACAGTGACAAAATGTGCAGCCTTTTTTTGAAACTCACAGCTACGGGGATAGTTCCTGATTTCCACAGGATTCCCTTTTAAATCTCTATCGCTTTACAGCGACTACAGAGAACCAAATGCGGTTGCAAAGGTATGAAATAGATTATCGCAAACCTACATGTTAAAAGGATTAGTTGCTAACATTTTTTCAACGCCTGCGAATGTCTTCATTCACGGTTTATTTTTTGTATCCATGCGCCGTGTTGTTTTACGTCATGCAGGGCGACCGCCTGTTCGCTTGCAACAGATGCCCACTGCCGGGCGCGGAAGGCAGGTACGGAAGCATCAAGTATGACCTGTTTCGGTTGGTAGAGCGCCAATGCCTGTGTCGGGCGCAGTGCTGCCGCCGCTGTAACAATAAGGTAATCTACCGGTGCGGTTTGTTTGAATGTGGGTTGTTCGTTATGTAATATTTTGATCAATTTATCTTCAAAAATAATAAAGTTCCGGTAAGTGTGCAAATGTTGAATGGTGGTGTCGTTTAACGGATGGTGGGCGGCAAGGGTTACAACCGGTTTCCCGGCAATGCCGGTGCTGATGAAAAATGTTTTGAGGTTGAAGTCGAACGTTTCTTCGGCGTTGCTACTGTCACGCAGGGCTACGCTGTGGTTGCCGTGAATGAAATGAATGTAGGAGGCGTTTTTCACGTTATATACGGCGATAAGTCGTTGTCCCTGTTGCTGGATGGATTGCCACGAGCCAAACGCAAAAAGGCCGGTTAGCAGGCAGGCCGAAATCCATAATAGCCGCTTGTTTTTTGTTTCGATATATAGCATGAAAAGCAGCGCCAACACAATCATTATGCACAGTTGCGGCGGGCTGATGTAGATGTTGGACGTGACGGAGTGAGGCATTTGTTCGATGAAACGCACACCGTGATTGAGCAGCCACAGCGATTTGTCGAGGCACAGGGCAAGGAGGTCTGATGCAACCGGCATCCAAGTGGTGGCAAGGAGCGCCGCACTAAGATAGACGATGACGCCGGTGAGCGGAATGACAAAAACGTTGGTGAGTAGAAAGTAGTTGGGGAATTGGTGAAAACTTGCAAGGGTAATGGGCAACGTGCCGATTTGAGCGGCGAAGGAAACACTAAGCAATTGCCAATAGTAATCGGCTGTTTTATACCGGACATAGATTAAGCGATATATCGCAGGTTGGAAATATACAATGGATATGACGGCGCAATAGGAAAGTTGAAAGCCGGTATCGAAGAGGTCGAAAGGGCGGAAGAGGCAAATGAAGAAAGCAGAAGCGGCAAGAGAGTTGTAGATGCTGATGCGTCGCTGCATCATTTGTCCGGCAAGGACGAAGGAAAACATCACCGTAGCGCGGGTAACGGAAGGGGAAAAGCCTACCAGCGCAGCATAACACCACAAACAAAAGATGCATAATATATTTTTGAATGGCTTTCCGTTTCGCTTTTTTTCGAGAAATGAAAAAAGAATGGATAAGATGGCGAATATAATCCCTACATGGAGGCCGGATACGGCAAGGATATGGGTGGCGCCGGAGGAGGAATACGCCTGTCGTAAATCCTGATCGAGGTCTTTTTTGTCGCCTAAGGTGAGTGCGTTGAGTACGGCAAACTCATCACCCGCAATGCCTTTGGTGGAGAAAATTTGTTGGGTGTTCCCGCGCAGTTGTGCGGGAAGGTTGCGCAGGCTTTTTGTTTGTGCGGGAACCACCATATACTGGGTGCGGCGAATAAATCCTGAGGTGAAAACATGGCGGCGTTTCATGTAGGTGCGGTAGTCAAATTCACCGGGGTTTTGTGGCGGCGGAAGTTCGCTTAGCCAAGCAAGTGCGAGGATGGTATCGCCGGGAACGGGCAATGCTTGTGTGCTGTCGGTTTCAAGAAAGAGGATGATTTTTTCACGGAGAAACTGTGTGCCGCTGCTGTCGGCACAGGCAAGTATGACGGCAGGTGTTTTGAGGTATCGCTGACCGGCTGTGGTGTTTTCGCTGACGGCCGCTTTGATGTAAATATGTCGTTGCAGGGGCAGTTTGCTCTCTTGTGGCTGGAACTGCACGGCGGTGATGCCGGCAGAGAAAAGGAAAAGCAGCCCGGCCAGTCCGCTTATCCATTGACGGGCGTAGTGGTGGCAATAAGGGATGAAAAGCGTAAGTGCGAAAAGGAAGAATAGCAGAACGGAAACAGGCCAGCATGAAAAATGAAAAGGATAAACGTGGCACTGCCAAGCAATGCCTCCAAGGAAAGCAAACGCAAGACGCACATACGGCATTTCACGCAATGTTTCATTCCAATCCCTGCGGCGGGAATGATCGGGTGTTTTACGCACAATAGAGTTTAACTATGTTTACTATAACTTCAAACGATTTTTGCATACTTTCGAGTGGTATATATTCGTAAATGCTGTGGAAATTGTGACCTCCGGCGAAAATATTCGGACAGGGCAGTCCCATGTGCGACAATCGGGCGCCGTCGGTGCCGCCGCGGGCAAGCCTGATGACCGGCTTTACGCCGGCCATTTCCATAGCTTTTATGGCATTTTCAACGAGGTGGATGTGCTTTTTAATTTCATCATACATGTTGTAATATTGGTCTGTAAAGTGTATGGTGAAAGTGTTTGCGCCGTACTTTTTATTAAGCAGTTCGGCGCTTTCTTCCATGAAAGATTTCCGCCGGTTAAAAAGTTCGCGGTCATGCTCACGGATGAGGTATTGTGCGGTGGCCTTACCGACACTTCCCTGTACGTTGTTCAGGAGGTAGAACCCTTCACGGTCTTTTGTGGTTTCGGGTCGTTCGCTGGGCGGCAACAATGCGTTAAATTCTTGAAGGAGCAGCAGCGCGTTTTTGAATTTTTCGGAAGCATATCCCGGATGCATGTTGCAGCCTTCTACGGTGAGGTCGGCCAGGGCGCCATTGAAATTTTCCACATCCAGTTCGCCGATTTGCCCGCCGTCAACGGTGTAGGCATAGTCGGCGCCGAACGCCTGCACGTCAAACCCCTCTATGCCGCGTCCTGTTTCTTCATCGGAGGTGAACGCAAGGTGAATGTCGCCGTGTTCCATGCCGGGACGTTGCGTGAGATATTGCGCCAGATGCATGAGGATGGCCACGCCGGCCTTGTCGTCTGCGCCCAGCAGGGTAGTGCCGCCGGTGGTGATGAGCGTTTGTCCCTTGTAAGCGGAGAGGTCGGGGAAGTCGGCCACGCGCAGGTATATGTTCTTTTCGGGGTGCAAGAGAACGTCCTGTCCGTCGTAGTGTTCAATGATTTTCGCCTGAACATTCGCGCCGCTCACGTCGGGCGACGTGTCCACGTGCGCAATAAACCCGAGGGCGGGCGTTTTTTTTGCGCTGTTGGCGGGGATATGTGCGAAGACCATGCCTTGCGGGTTTATTTCCGCGCGAATCCCCATGGCCTGCAACTCGCCGGCCAACACCTCCAGCAATGCCGACTGCCCGGCTGTACTGGGCTTTTCAGCCGATTCCGGATCCGATTGCGTGTCGTAAGTTACATATCGTAGAAATTGTTCGAGTAAGTTATTCATCGGGTGGTTGTCATATTTGTGCCAAAGATAAGGATTTTTTTGTACATTTGTGCGTTGCACAAGTGTTATTTCTATTAAAAAGCAGACTTATGTTAAATATCGGATGTCATTTGTCTTTGTCGAAAGGGTATGCCGCTATGGGCGGTACGGCTGTGGGCATTGCAGCGAATACGTTTCAGTTTTTCACCCGCAATCCGCGGGGCGGGAGTGCAAAAGAAATTGACGCGCAGGATGCGGCGGCATTGGCAAAGTTGATGAATGAGAAACATTTTGCGCCTTTGTTGGCGCATGCGCCTTATACATTGAATTTGTGCTCTGTCGATGCAAGTATCCGTGTGTTTGGGCATCAACTTATGTCTGACGATTTGCGCCGCTTGGAACAATTGCCTTGCAAGTTGTATAATATTCATCCCGGAAGCCATACAGGACAAGGTGTAGAGGAGGGTATCAGTCAAATTGCGGAGGCGCTGAACAAAATCATCCGTCCAGACCAAACGGTGATGGTGTTACTGGAAACGATGTCGGGCAAAGGGAGTGAGGTGGGGGTGACCTTTGAGGAGATAAAAGCTATCATAGATGGGGTTGAATTGCAGGAGAAGATGGGTGTTTGTTTGGACACGTGCCATGTGTATTCGGCCGGCTATGATATTGTAAACGACCTTGACGGGGTGCTTACGAAATTCGATAAGACAGTGGGGTTGAAACGCCTGAAAGCAGTTCATTTGAATGACAGTATGACGCCGTTTGACAGCCGGAAAGACCGGCATGCATTGTTGGGCAAAGGAAGTATTGGGCTTGAAGCCCTTGCACGGGTTGTCAATCATCCCGAATTGAAACACCTGCCTTTCCTGCTTGAAACGCCTAACGAACTCGACGGATATGCCGTAGAAATCAAGACTTTGAGGGCGTTGTACAAGGAATAAAAAAAGTAAAAAAACTTTTAATTCAATCCAAGTGCTGGTGCAGGTATGAATTATCCGAGCTCAAATGGTGTACCCCGGTAGAAGTTGCGCTCAGTGTTGAGGTAGATGCGTTATAGTTGTCGTCCGGCGCATTGATTGTTACCTTGCGGCGAAGGTAGGCCGGTATCTTTTCCAGTTCATCAATATTGCTGTTTTCATCTATCAACACCGGTTTGCGTTTCATTTTCGTAACCGGCGCCGGTGCGGGACTGCCTTCTTCAAATACCCGCCGGTCATTGACAACCTCAATACCGGAGTCCCCGCGGTTAGCCCATTGTTTCCTTTCCGCATCGCCGGCAGGGACTGGTTCTTTCTCCGAAGGCGCATCATCATCTAATATAATAACCTGTTCTTTATTTTCCACAAAAGGCTGCATGCGAAATCCGGTGGCCACTATCGTGATGTGCATGGTGTTGCCAAGCGTGTTGTCGTACACCACGCCGCGTTTCACGAACTTTGCCATTCCGCCGGTGCATTGTTGTATATACGCCATCGCTTCCCGGAGTTCTCCGGCCATCAGGGTATCGTCGCTGGCCATGATATTGATCAGTATGCTTTTTGCGCCCGAAATATCGTTGTAGTTGAGCAGGGGCGACGACAGTGCCTCCTTCGCCGCCTGCAGGGCGCGCCCTTCGCCGCTTGCAGCGCCTGAGCCCATCACAGCCACGTTACTGTTCTCCATAGCCCTGCGCACATCGGCAAAATCGACATTGATGTACCCGGAGCGGGTAATAATCTCGGCAATTCCTTTTACCGCCGTAGTCAACACCTCATCGGCCTTGGCAAAAGCCTGCTTCAGGGGCAACTCGCCATGTACCTCATACAGGCGGTCGTTATTTATCATCAACAATGAATCTACATATTTCTGCAGTTCGAGCACGCCCTCGCGGGCACGTGTGGTGAAGTCAAGGCCCTCATCGGAAAAGGGCATGGTTACGATGGCCACCGTAAGTATGCCTTTTTCTTTGGCAGCCTTGGCAATGACCGGTGTGGCGCCGGTTCCCGTGCCGCCGCCCATACCGGCGGTGAGAAATACCATTTGGGTATTATTATCCAGTACTTCCTGTATTTTGCCCATACTTTCTATGGCGGCCTGTTTCCCCTCGTCGGGATTACAACCAGCGCCAAGCCCCTGTGCACCAAGTTGTATTTTGGTGTCAAGGGGACTTACCCGCAATGCTTGCGCATCGGTATTGCATGCCACAAAGTGTACGCCTTCAATGCCCGTGCGGAACATGTTGTTCACGGCATTGTTGCCGCCGCCGCCTATGCCTATTACTTTAATGATAGCGCCCGTACTTTCCCAATCGGCCGGAACGAGCATGTCTTCGTTTTCTTCCATCGTCATATTTT
>JAIRLC010000094.1 GCA_031259645.1 Prevotellaceae bacterium
TATGAACACGCTATTTGATAAAATATGGGATTCGCATGTGGTGGCTGCTGTTGAAAATGGCCCTGTGCAGTTGTATGTCGACCGGCTATATTGCCATGAAGTAACGAGCCCGCAGGCCTTTGCCGGGCTTCGGGAACGGGGGTTAAAACCGTTTCGGCCGGCGCGCATTTTTTGCATGCCCGACCACAATACGCCTACCCACGACCAGGATAAACCGATTGAAGACCCCATATCAAGAGCGCAGGTTGACACGTTAGCGAAAAACGCATCGGATTTTGGCCTGACCCATTTTGGGATGATGCACCCCAAGAATGGGATTATCCACGTGGTTGGCCCCGAGCGGGGACTTACGCTTCCGGGAATGACAATCGTTTGCGGCGACAGCCATACCTCCACGCACGGCGCAATGGGCGCTGTCGCTTTCGGGATTGGGACAAGCGAGGTGGAAATGGCGCTGGCCTCGCAATGTATCTTGCAGCAAAAGCCGAAAACCATGCGTATCACAGTGGATGGCCAACTCGGCAAGGGCGTTACGGCGAAAGACGTCGCGCTGTATATAATAGCTAAGATGACCACCGGCGGCGCCACAGGCTATTTCGTGGAATACACCGGCCCGGTGGTGCGCAACCTGACGATGGAAGGACGCCTTACGCTGTGCAACCTGTCGATAGAAATGGGCGCGCGGGGCGGCATGGTGGCGCCCGACGAAACAACATTCGCTTACTTAAAAGGTCGCGAATATGCGCCTCAGGGCGAAGCCTGGGATAAAGCCGTAGCTTACTGGAAAACGCTTGGAAGCGGCAGCGATGCGGTATTTGACAAGGAAGTCATGTTCCGTGCCGAAGACATCGAACCCATGATCACCTACGGCACAAACCCGGGTATGGGCACAGGAATCACGCAAACAATTCCGTTATCGTCCTCGATGCCCGAAGCCGGCCGCGTTTCTTACCGGAAATCGCTTGGGTATATGGGCTTCAACGAGGGCGATCCGCTGATAGGGAAGCCGGTTGATTACGTCTTTGTGGGCTCGTGCACCAATGGCCGTATAGAAGATTTCAGGATGTTCGCGGCTATTGTGAAAGGCCGGAAGAAAGCGCCGGGGGTTACGGCATGGCTTGTGCCCGGCTCATGGGTGGTTGATGCGCAAATTCGCGCAGAGGGGCTCGACAGAATATTTGCCGATGCAGGCTTCGAACTGCGGCAGCCGGGGTGTTCGGCCTGTCTTGCGATGAACGATGACAAAATCCCGGCAGGCAAATATGCCGTTTCGACCTCAAACCGTAATTTCGAGGGACGCCAAGGCCCCGGCTCAAGAACATTGCTGGCAAGCCCCCTTGTGGCCGCCGCCGCCGCCGTAACCGGGAAAGTCACGGATCCGAGGGCGATTATGGAATAAAAATCAAAACAGATGAAAGAGAAATTTGAAATACTACGAAGTACGTGTATCCCCCTTCCTTTGGAAAATGTGGATACAGACCAGATCATCCCGGCACGCTTCCTGAAAGCGACAACGAAAGAAGGCTTCGGGGAAAACCTGTTTTACGACTGGCGTTACGACAAGCAGGGAAATAAAATTGAAACGTTCGTGTTGAACGACCCGCAGTATAGCGGGAAAGTTCTTGTGGCAGGAAAGAACTTCGGATGCGGCTCGAGCCGCGAACATGCGGCCTGGGCTATCGCCGGATATGGCTTTCGTGTCGTCGTGTCCAGCTTTTTTGCCGACATACACAAGAACAACGAATTGAACAACGGCGTTCTTCCCGTTGTGGTGAGCGAGCCGTTCCTTGCGGCGCTTTTCGCCTCCATCGAAGAAAATCCTGAAACGGAGGTGGAAGTAAATCTTCCCGAACAGCGGATAACAAACATGGCCACGGGAAAAAGCGAAAACTTTGAAATAAACGCCTATAAAAAACATTGCCTTATAAACGGTCTGGATGATATAGATTATTTGCTGACAAACAAACAAAAAATAGAGGAATACGAGCGGTTATGATAGAAATAATGGACACGACGCTTCGCGACGGAGAGCAAACGAACGGAGTTTCTTTTTCCGTACATGAAAAAAAGTCAATAGCGCGATTGCTGATTGAAGAGTTGAATGTTGATCGTGTGGAGGTCGCTTCCGCCCGCGTGTCGGACGGTGAGTTCGACGCCGTCAAAGGCATATCCGCCTGGGCCACGCAACGAGGCTGCCTCAACCGTCTTGAGGTTTTGGGCTTTGTTGACGACGGACTGTCCCTGAAGTGGACAAAAGACGCCGGCTGCCGTGTGGTAAACATGTTATGTAAAGGCTCGTTGAAACACGCTACCGAACAGTTGAAGAAAACCCCGGAGCAACATATTGAAGACATTACCGGGCAGATTGCACTGGCACGCGAAATGGATATTGATGTAAACATATACCTCGAAGACTGGTCGGGCGGTATGCGGGACTCTCCCGGCTACGTTTATCAGGTGGTTGATGCGTTAAGGCATTTGCACGTTCACCGCTTCATGCTTCCCGATACGCTCGGCATGCTTAATCCGGAAAACACCTGTAAGTATTGCTGCGATATGGTGAAACGCTACCCCGAATTACATTTCGACTTTCATGCGCATAATGATTACGGCTTGGCTGTAGCTAACGTCTATGCTGCCGTGCGTGCCGGTATCAAAGGCATACACGTGACGGTAACCGGACTGGGCGAGCGCGCCGGCAATGCGGCATTGAGCAGCGTTGTGACTGTAATCCATGATCAATTGAACGAAAAAACAAATGTCGTAGAAAACAAAATCCATCATGTGAGCCAAAGCGTTGAAATGTATTCCGGCATACGTATTGCGCCTAACCAGCCGGTAATTGGCGAAAATGTCTTCACGCAATGCGCCGGGGTGCATGCCGACGGCGACAATAAGAGTAACCTTTACTGCAATCTCCTTATTCCGGAACGCTTTGGCCGCACACGTGAGTATGCCTTAGGCAAGACTTCCGGCAGAGCCAATATCCGCAAAAACCTTGAAGCGCTCGGCATAGACCTTGACGAAGAATCCATGCGTAAAGTGACGCAACGCGTCATAGAACTTGGCGATAAAAAGGAAATATTGACGCAGGAAGACCTCCCGTACATCATTTCCGACGTTCTTCGGCACGACATGCAGGAAAATAAAATTAAAGTATTGAATTATTCGTTATCCTTGACGCAGGGGTTGAAACCTGTGGCTACGCTGAAGGTCGAAATTGACGGCGTTACATACGAAAATACGGCAACGGGAGATGGGCAATACGATGCTTTTGTCAGGGCGCTACGTAAGATATACAAGTCGCTTAACCGGCCGTTCCCGATGCTTACGAACTACGCCGTATCAATACCTCCCGGTGGCCGCACGGATGCATTCGTGCAAACGGTCATAACGTGGCGGCACGAAGGCGTCGAATTTAAAACCCGCGGACTTGACGCCGACCAGATTGAAGCGGCGATAAAAGCTACAGTGAAAATGCTTAATAAAATAGAGAAATGAAACTAAATATAGCAGTATTGCCGGGCGACGGTATCGGGCCGGAAATAATGGAACAGGCAATGAAAGCCGTGAGGATTGTTTGCAAAAAATACAATCATGAATTGACCTGCACTACCGCCTTGGTTGGCGCATGTGCGATAGGCGCAACCGGCAATCCGTATCCGGACGAAACGCACGAATGTTGTATGCACAGCGATGCGGTATTATTCGGCGCAATAGGCTCGCCGGAATATGACAATAATCCGGCCGCAAAAGTGCGTCCCGAACAGGGATTGCTCGCCATGCGCAAGAAACTGGGATTGTATGCCAATATACGCCCTGTGACAACCTTCCCGTCATTGCAGCACAAATCGCCCTTGCGCGCCGATTTGGTCGAGGGCGTCGACTTTATGTGCATCCGCGAACTCACGGGCGGGCTTTATTTCGGCCGTCCGCAGGGGCGTAGCGAAGACGGCAATATCGCGTATGACACCTGCGTCTATTCGCGTGAAGAAATAGCGCGCATTGTGCGCCTGGCATACGGGTATGCTGTCCAACGCCGGAAAAAACTGACGGTTGTCGATAAAGCCAATGTTTTGGCCACATCACGTTTGTGGCGCGAAGTAGCCCAGTGTATTGAAAAGGAATATCCGGAAGTGGAAACCGAATATATGTTTGTGGACAATGCCGCAATGCGATTGATACAATGGCCGGGAAGCTTTGATGTGATGGTAACCGAAAACATGTTCGGCGACATATTAACGGACGAAGCCTCCGTCATCACCGGCTCTTTAGGTATGTTGCCGTCGGCGTCTGTCGGCGTACACACTTCGGTGTTTGAGCCCATCCACGGTTCATACCCGCAGGCGGCAGGTAAGAATATAGCCAATCCGCTGGCCACCATTTTGTCGGCCGCCATGATGTTCGAATATGCATTCAATTTGCGTGAAGAAGGAAGCGCAATTCGCGCGGCCGTTGCCGCCTCCATGGCTTCCGGCATCGTAACCGCCGACATCTCGCAAAACGGAAAGTCTTACCGCACCACTGAGGTGGGCGATTGGATTGCGGAGGAAATAGCGAGAACTAAGAACTAAGCGTTATTCGTGTGATTTGTCACGCCTTACGCTTCACGCTTAACTGTTTTTTACAAGACTTAAATAGCCAATTCGTAGTGTACGCTTCGCCCACTGCCCTGTGCAAACAATACGCCGGTTTCCGACAAATGCTGCAAATCGCGGGTGGCGGTGGCCTTTGATGTTTTGGCTATCGACATATATTTCCTCGCTGTTATTCCGCCTTCAAATCCTTTGTAGCCCGCATCCAGCATCTTTTTCACAACTTTATGCTCCCGCACGTTCAGTTCGTTTTTATATTTGTCGAAAAACCTTGTTTTTTGCAATGAAAATCCAACAATTTTAATCGCCTCTGTTTGCGCCTGTAAAACCACATTTGCAAAATAAACAAGCCATCCGGTTATTTCCAGCGAATTTTGTGCATCTTTGAGCGCCGCGTAATATTGTTTCCTGTTTTTTTCTATCACGCTTGATAAACTCAACAAAACCGGCCTGCACAACGATTGCGCCAAACATTTTTCGGCAATTGCCCGCCCAATACGCCCATTGCCGTCTTCAAAAGGGTGTATGCTCTCAAAATACAAATGGGCTACAGCCGTTTTAATCAGCGCATCAGCCGCATTTGCATTGGTTTTATAATCGTTGTACCATCCGGTAAATTTTTTCATTTCCTGCGGAATGCGTGCTGATGGCGGGGCTTCATAATGCACAATTTCTCTGCCGATAGCCCCCGACACCACTTGCATCGGAGATGTGCCGGTACGCCATGCTCCCGCTTTTACGGTTTGGCTTCCTTCAAACAAAAGCTTGTGCCACCGCTTGATGTCTGTTTCTGTGAGGCGTTTATTGTATGACCTTCGCACAGCGACAAGTAAGTCCGACACAGCTTTGGCGCGTTTATCCTTTACGCGTACCGGACTGACGTTCAGCTCCAATTGATTTCTGATAGACGACATCACATCCTGCCGGCTGATAAATTCGCCTTCAATCTCTGATGTGGTTACGGCTTCCGAAATCATAAAACGGATTACCTCCTCTTGCTGTCTGGCAATATCCATTCCTTGTAACAGGCCATTCATTGTGCCCGACAATTCCGAGAATTTAATTACAATATCGCTTATTGCATCGCGACTATAGCTGAAATTTGCCCAATTTTTGTGTTGCCAATTATAAGTCATATTTTATTTTTGAGCCGGTTAGTAAAAATATTCGGCTCACAAAAGTATGATTTTTGAGCCAAATAAACAAAATATTCGGCCCAATTTTCGTGTGGAAATTTTTAAATATTTGCATAGTTGTTAATTTTTTACTATCTTTGCGAAAACACGCCATTCTTATGAGTCTGTCTAAACCGAAAGAACGCGCACTTATTTCCTTTGATTACGCCTTAAAGCGTTTGCTGCGCAACAAAGCCAACTACGACGTGCTGGAAGGCTTTTTGAGCGAATTGCTCATGCGTGACATAAAGGTGCAGCGTATTCTGGAAAGCGAGAGCAACAAACAGTACTACGACGACAAGCACAACCAGGTAGACATTCTGGTAGAAGACGCCAACGGCGAGCTGGTGATTGTCGAATTGCAGTTCAATATTGAGATGGACTATTTTCAGCGTATGCTGTATGGCACAAGCAAAGTGATTGCCGAGCAAATGAAACAGGGCGATGACTATGTAAACGTCAAAAAAGTATATTCCATCAACATTGTGTATTTTAACTTGGGGCAGGGCACGGATTATGTGTATCATGGGAAGACGCACTTTAAGGGGTTGCACAGGCAGGACGAGTTGCAGTTGTCGGCGATGCAGCGCAAGGTTTTCGGCATACAGGAGGCGGGAGATATTTACCCCGAGTATTACATTTTAAAAATCAACAACTTTAATGATGTGGCCAAAGACCGGTTGGACGAGTGGATTTATTTTCTGAAGCACAACGCCGTTAAAGACGAGTTTAGGGCGAAAGGCTTGAACAAGGCACGGGAATTGTTGGCGCGCGACCGGCTCAGTGTGGATGACCGGCGGGAGTATGATTATTTGGAGAAGATCCGCAGCCATAACTTAAGCATGATTGCTTCGGCGAAAGATGAAGGCAGGTTTGAAACAGAGGAAACGTATGAGTCGATTCTTTCCGAAAAAGATCGTGTTATTGCTGAGAGGGAACGTATTATTGCTGAAAAAGAACGCCTTCTCGCAGAAAAAGAACAAACCATTGTGCAGGAACGTATCGAAAAAGAACGCGTGCTTGCCAAACTGACCGCGTTAAAAAACGATAAGCGTAAATAATACGTTTTTCAACAAAAAATTGAGATTATAGTGGTTACAACCGGCTTTTTAACTGCACTGGCAGCACTACCGGCAGGTGGTCGCTAACGCCGCCTTTGTAGGTAGGCCCTTGGTATGTGCGGAAAGGTTTTTCGCCGAGGTACTTTTCGTCGTCTTCGAGCAGGAAAGGTGCCTTGAACACCTTGACGCTATTGGGCAGGCACTGCAACGTGGCGTCGGGTTGGAGCAGCCGCCCCGATACAATAAACTGGTCGATAAGCTCCCACTGGCCGCGATACCGGAGCGACCCTCCGCCACGTTCGGCGAGCGGCAGCATGAGGTTGTACAGGCTGTCGGCCGAAGGGTTGCCATGTGGCGGTAGGGCTTGCAGGCCTTCGGTAAGCGGCACGCTTTCGGGTGTATCGTTGAAATCGCCCATGAGGATGATGTTGGCGGCAGGGGAGGCCTGCAAAATAGAATCGGCGATGTTTTTCGCGCGCTGTGCCGCAGCCATCCGCTTGGGCATTGATTGTTTCTCTCCGTCTAATTTCGACGGCCAGTGGTTTACTAACACATGCAACGTGTCGCAACACGCATACAGCCCTTTGGCGTAAAGGATTTCGCGCGTTTGGCTGCTGCCCGATTCGTAGGTGACTTTGTAAAAACCGGCGTGCAGCACCTTAAACCGGTCGGTGCGGTAAAGCAGGGCTACGTCAATTCCCCGCGGGTCGGGCGAATCGTGGTGTACAATGCCGTACCCGATTTTCGACAGGGGCGTGCGCTCCACAAGGTGTTTCAGGACTAAGTGATTTTCCACTTCGCATAAACCCACCAGCACCGGCGCGTTACCTTCACCAATCGCAATAATAGTTTTGGCAATGCTGTTGCGCTTTTTCGCCAGTCGCGTCCATGTCCAGGCATTTTTTCCTGAGGGGGTGAAATCATTATCCTGCGTGTGCGGATCGTCTTCGGGATCGAACAGATTCTCTACGTTGTAGAACACCACCAGCCCGTCGGGCTTGTCGTTCTGCGCACCCGCGGCAAGGCCGGACAGGAGCGCACACAAGGCCATGAAATACCTTTTATACATTATTCAATGATGACGTTCCATCCTGCGGGGTCGGCTATTTCTCCTTCCTGAATACCGCGATAATGTTGGTACAATCGCGTGGAAATGGCGCCGGCTTTTCCGTCTTTGCAATATTCATACACCTTTCCTGTTTCGCGATCCACAATAGTGCCGATGGGCGAAATGACCGCCGCCGTACCGCAAGCGCCCACTTCCTCGAAACTGTCGAGCTCTTCCACCGGTATGGAGCGTTGTTCCACGTTTATTCCCATGTTCCCGGCAATATCGCGCAGGCTCATATTCGTGATGGATGGCAGGATAGAACTTGATTTCGGCGTGATGTAGGTGTTGTTTTTTATGCCGAAAAAGTTGGCAGGGCCTGCTTCGTCAATATATTTTTTCTCTTTCGCATCGAGAAAAAGCACCGAGCTGAACCCTTCTTCGTGTCCTCTTTCGGTGGCGCGCAGGGACGCGGCATAGTTTCCGCCGATTTTAAACAAGCCGGTGCCCAGCGGCGCCGCGCGGTCAAAGTCGCGTACAATTTGCACTTTAATGGGATTGAACCCCTCTTTAAAATAAGGGCCTACGGGCGAAACAAACACAGCGAACAGGTATTCTCCTGCCGGTTTCACCCCCACTTGCGGACTTGTCCCGATAAGTACAGGACGGATGTAGAGCGAGGCGCCTTCGCCGTAAGGCGGCACAAACCGCTCATTTAACTTGACTACTTTTTTGCAGGCCTCCACAAAGAGATCCTCCGGATAGGGCTCCATCATGATACCTTTGGCAGAACTTGCAAGCCGTTTGCCGTTTTCGCCGGGGCGGAACAGGCGAATTTTGCCGTCTTTCCCACGAAAAGCCTTCAATCCTTCAAAAGCCGTTTGTCCGTAATGCAGGGAAGTGGCCGCCATGTGTAAGGTGACGGATTCGGATTCGCAGGCCTCCAAGGCGCTCCATGCGCCGTTTTTATAGTAACTGCGTACGTTATAGTCTGTTTTCAGGTATCCAAAGGGCAATGATTTCCAATCTATATTCTCCATGCGGTTGAAAAGTTAAATTTAGTGCGAAATTAAGTATTATTTTGTAATTTCATGTCGTTTGTTTGAAAAAATTACTACCTTTGCGCTCTTGATAAAAATCCTTTTAGCTAAGGGTGCGATGGGATCGCGATTTCATCGGGGTTGAGTAACACTTATTAACTATGTAGTACAATGAAGACTATTGAATTAAAAGGAGTTGGCCGTACTTCTATAACCAAAGCGGCATTGAAAAAATTGCGTAAAGAAGGTGATGTGCCTTGCGTGCTGTATGGCGACAATGGTAAAAATGTGCACTTTTCGGTGGTGGCGCGCGATTTGAAAGATTTGGTATATACGCCGCATGCGTACTTGGTGAAATTAAGTATTGATGGCGCCTCATATACGGCCGTCATGCGGGAAATCCAGTTTCATCCGGTGACGGACAATATTTTGCACATTGATTTTTATCCGGTACGCGAAGACCGGCCGGTGGCCATTGATGTGCCGATAGCCATTTCGGGAAATTCCGAAGGCGTGCGCCAGGGCGGCAAGTTGCAAATCGTAAATCGCCGGTTGAAAGTTTCGGCGTTGCCGGAACACCTGCCCGATGTGTTGAATATTGATATTACCAACCTGGCCTTGGGAAAGAGCATCTTGGTGGGCGACTTGACGTACGAGAACGTACAAATCCTGAGCCCGAAGGTTGCCATCGTTTGTGCGGTGAAGGCTACCCGTGCTGCGCTTGGACAACAGCCGGGTGCGGATAACGCTAATGCTGCTGCACCTGCCGCCGCTGCGGAAGAAAAGAAAAAATAAGTGAAAGCGCACGAGTTGCGGCTTTTTTGAGATACGTATGAATTATTTGATCGTGGGGTTGGGAAATATTGGTGAAGAATATGCCGATACCCGCCACAACATAGGTTTTATGGTATTGGACGCATGGGCAAAGGCGTCCAATGCTGTTTTTACCCCCCAGCGGTATGCCGCGCGCGCCGACATTAAGTTCAAGGGGCGTACGTTTATGTTGGTGAAGCCTTCCACCTACATGAACCTGAGCGGAAAGGCCGTGAACTACTGGATGCAGGCCGGGCGGATACCGATAGAGAATGTGCTGGTGGTCGTGGACGACCTCGCGCTTCCGTTCGGCAAACTGCGGCTGCGCCCGGAAGGCAGCGACGGGGGACATAACGGCTTAAAACACATCAATGAAACCTTAGGCCATCAAAATTACGCACGCCTGCGCGTGGGCATTGGCAACGCCTTTCTGAAAGGACAGCAAATTGATTACGTATTGGGTGCGTTTGATGATGAAGAAAAAAACATTCTTCCGCCACTGCTCGACCGCGCCGTAGAAATGGTTAAATCTTTTGCCACCATTGGCATGGAGCGGACAATGACCCTGTTCAACTCCACAGCCAAAGAGAATAAAACCAAATGATTATGGGAAAATATGTTTGTGCCAGACCTGTTCATCCGGGCGAAATCCTGAAAGAAGAAATCGAATATCGCGGTATATCGCAAGGCAAACTTGCCGTA
>JAIRLC010000108.1 GCA_031259645.1 Prevotellaceae bacterium
TATTTTGTATATTTAAAATATAGAATAATAACAAAAGATCAAAGATTGCAGCATGAAGAGCAAACCACAAGGACTTCAACCTTCAATCTTTTGCTGTTATTATCACCCCACAGTGATTAAGTAATTAAGAAATTAGGTGATTAAGAAAAATAATTCTTAATTGTTAATTCTTAATTGAAAACGTAGCGCGAGCCTGTAGAACAATTTATTTATCTCAGAGGTTATAGGAAACCCGATGTTTAAATAAATTAGGCCCACACTTGTCTTTCTAACAATAAATAAATTGGAGTATAAAAAGGAAAATGTGGGCACCAACCTTATTCCTCTAACATCATATTGAAATTTCCTATATTTCTGAAGACAAGTACTACAAAGCCAGTGCCAACAAGCAATAAAAAGAACGAAATAATTATCTTACGATGCAAATATACGCACAAATTTTAAAAATCCAAATATAAAGATGTTAAAATATGTTATAAGGTGTGATAATATTTGTTCACTTATTGCTTAATGCCTTGAATTGTTTGGTCATACTGGAAGAAAAGACGAAATTGTTAAGTTCCGGGTTGTCGGAATACAGGATGTCGTTGCGGGTGCCCTCCCACCATTTGTGTCCCTGATGGATAAACATCACCTTGTCGCCGATTTCCATCACGGAGTTCATGTCGTGCGTATTTACGATAGTGGTGATGTGATACTCCTGCGTGATTTCGTGGATGAGGTCGTCGATGAGGATGGCGGTGTTGGGGTCGAGGCCTGAGTTGGGCTCGTCGCAAAAGAGGTAAGCGGGGTTGAGGGCGATGGCGCGCGCAATGCCCACGCGCTTTTGCATGCCTCCGCTAAGCTCGGAGGGATAACGCTTCTCTGCGTTCACGAGGTTCACCCGTTTCAAACAAAAATCGACGCGTTCGCGTTTTTCGGCATAGCTCTGGTCGGTGAACATGGTGAGCGGGAACATGACATTTTCTTCCACCGTGGCGAAATCGAAGAGCGCCGCTCCCTGAAACAGCATGCCGATACGTTTCCGCATGTTTTTCTTTTGGTCGAAGGGCAAACGGTTGAACAGCGTATCGTCGTACCAGATTTCGCCCGAATCGGCCTCGTGCAGGCCTACCAGCGTTTTGAGCAGTACCGTCTTGCCCGACCCGCTGGCGCCGATAATAAGGTTGGTTTTTCCGGGCTCGAACTCGGCCGAAATATCGTGCAACACGACGGTATCCGCGAATGACTTAATGATATGGTTGATGCGTATCATGTTTATAGCAATAGCTGTGTGAGAATAAGGTTAACGATAAGAATAATCACACAACACGCTACGATGGCGCGGGTGCTGGAGCGGCCAACGTCAAGGGAGCCGCCGTAGGCGCGATAGCCGAAAAAGGAAGCCACCGATGTGATAACAAAACTGAAAGCCGCCATTTTCACCATGCTGTAGGTGATGTAGTGGGGTTTGAAATCCAATTGCAAGCCGTCGAAATATTGGGATAGGGTGATGATGCCGGTGAGTGAAATGATGAGCCATCCGCCGAAGAGGCCGACAATGAAACTCAGCAGCATTAAAAACGGATTGAATACGGTAGAGGCGATAATCTTGGGTAAAATAAGGTAGTTGGCGGAATTGACGCCCATTATTTCCATGGCGTCGATTTGCTCGGTGATGCGCATGCTGCCGATTTCGGACGCGATGTTGGAGCCTATTTTCCCGGCAAGGATGAGCGCCACCATGGTGGAACTGAATTCGAGTACCATCGTTTCGCGCGTCATGTAGCCCACATACATTTTGGGAATGAAGGGGCTTTCGAGGTTGAACGAGGATTGCAGGGCAATAACCGCGCCGATGAATATGGAAATGATGGCTACGATAGCGATAGAACTCATGCCGAGTTTTTCGGTTTCCACAAGCAACTGCTTCCAGAATACAGGCATGCGATCGGGACGGGAAAAAACTTTCCGCATCAGAATGAGATACTGCCCACAGAGTTCCAAAAGAGAGTTGAACATAAAAAAATACGTAATTAATTTACAAAGTTAAGTTTTTTAAAATAAATATTGTTATTTTTGTGCAAAATAATATTTGACTTGCGATTGTTATACGATACCGGTTTGTTTTTGTTCGTTTTTGTGGTGAAGGTGGCGTCTTTGTTTCATGACAAGGCGCGTTTATTCGTTGCAGGAAGGCGAAACCTGTTTTCCCGTTTGGGTGCGGTGGCGCAGGCGGGCGCGCCGGTGGCGTGGTTTCATTGCGCTTCGCTGGGCGAATTTGAACAGGGGCGTCCGGTGATGGAAGCCTACCGCGCGAAATATCCGCAACATAAAATCCTGCTGACTTTCTTCTCTCCATCGGGTTATGAAGTGCGCAAAAATTACGACGGCGCTGATTTTGTTTTTTATCTTCCGATAGATACGCCACGCAACGCCCGCCGGTTTGTCCGGACGGTGAAGCCGGTTGTAGCGGTGTTTATCAAATATGAATTTTGGCACAATGTGTTGCGTCATCTGGAGAAAGCACACGTGCCGGCCTACGTGGTGTCGGCTGTATTCCGTCGCCGGCAAATATTCTTCCGGTGGTATGGTAATTTCTTTCGCCGGATGTTGCACCTGTTCCGCTTGCTGTTTGTGCAGGACGAAAATTCGGAGGCCTTATTACATCATATCGGCATAGACAACGTGATGCGCGTTGGCGATACGCGGTTCGACCGGGTTTGTGCACACGTGCAGCATCCGTCCGATTTGCCGCTGGTGGAAGCGTTTGCCGCCCGCTCCCACACGCTGGTGGCAGGAAGCACGTGGCCGCCCGATGAGGAAAATTTGGCTCATGTGTGGGCCTCCATGCCTGTTGGTACACAATTGATTATTGCGCCGCATGAGGTCGGCGAAGAACGCATCAGGGCGATAGAAAAATGGTTTGCTGCATATCATCCGGTGCGTTATACAAAAGTGAAGACAGCCGCGGCGTGGCAGTCTGCGCGGGTGTTGATTGTGGATACGGTGGGGCTGTTGCTGTCGGTTTATCGCTACGGGCAAGTGGCCTACGTGGGCGGCGGCTTCAGCGCTACCGGCATACACAACATTCTGGAAGCGGCAGCCTACGGGCTCCCGGTCGTGTTTGGTCCCAATTACAGGAAGTATGTGGAAGCGCATGCGTTGATAGCCGCCGGTGGCGCGCGCAGCGCCGGCGATGTAGCCGCATTAAAAGACACGTTGCAGTCGTGGCTGTTGCATGATGAAACGCGCTTGGCTGCGGGTCGCCTGGCGGCCGGCTACGTAAAAACAAATAGCGGGGCTACGGGCAAAATCATGGCGTGGTTGTAAAAATAAACGGTGAACAGCATTTCGATAGCAGGATATTCCGAAATATTTTATATTTTTGTGTCCTTATAACCAACTTTGTAGTATGAATGTCGGGGCGAAAGCATATACATGACAAAGATGATGAATATCTCTTGCACCTGCTTCGGCAAGGCAATAAGGAGGCTTTTACATGTATTTATGAGCGCTATCATAAAATGTTGTATGCCTTGTCCTACCGGTATCTGAAAAGTCAGGCAGCGGCAGAAGACGCCGTGCAGCATGTTTTTGTGAAATTGTGGGAACATCATGCGGATATTATTGTCATGGTAAATTTACGGAATTATTTGTATTCCATGACAAAAAATTATATCCTCAACCATATCCGGAATGTGCACAATGCGGTGGCGCATAACTACCGGATGGCGCAAGTAGCCGGAGCGGTTGAGGATAATTTGTTTGAGACCATTGAGCGGAAAGAATTAAGGGCCATGTTTTATCAGGCAATAAAATTATTGCCGGCGCAAAAAAAAGAAATTTGTTTGCTAAAAATGGAAGGCAGATTGTCGAATCAGGAAATAGCCGATAAGATGCAATTGTCTGTAAATACAGTAAAAACACACTATGCGCAGGCCATAAAATTGCTGAGGGCAGCCATGAGCAAAATGTTTCAGCTAACAGGCCTGTTCATTCTTTTTCCATTTTAATGTGTCAATTATTAAAAGAAATGAACATGAATGTAATCGTAAACCGGCCGGCCGAAGAAACCATTGACAACGTATTAAACGGTTTGGCTTCGCAGGAAGAAGCCGCACAGGTAGCGGCGTGGTTCTCTACGCCGGAGGGACAGTTCTTCCTGTCGCACAGTATGGAAAAGGATTTGGCGCGGCTGTCCAAAGGTTGCGAAGATTTGGCCGTGGATCATCGTATTCCTTCCGAAGTCATGTATGACCGTATTATGAAACGTATCCGGATAAAGCGAATACGGCGGCTATGCGTTCGTGTGGCGGCGGTATTGTTGCCCTTTTTGCTCATCGGGGGTATTTTCTTCCAACTCAACTCCCGCGTCAATTTGCTCGGCGGCGCTAGTTACGAAGAAGTGTATATACCTAAAGGTGAGCGGGTGCAATTCATGTTTCAGGATGGCTCCAAGGCTTACATCAATGCCGATTCAAAAATAAGGTATCCGAAGCAATTCGGCCTGCTTGACCGGAAAATTTTTCTGGAAGGCGAGGCCTATTTTGTGGTTACGCCTAATGCCAGCCGGCCGTTTGTGGTGGAAATGGAAAAGACGTCCATACGGGTGTTGGGCACGTCGTTTAATGTGGCGGCCTATCCTGAAGAAACGTATATTTATGTGTCGCTCGACGAAGGCAAGATAAGTATGGTGTCGGCCGCGAAGAAAAATAATTATTTGAATCCGGGCGAAAAACTCATTTACGATAAGCATACCGACAGTTGCACGATTATCAAAGCCGCAGACACAAAATCGGTGTCGCTATGGAAAAACGATGTGATTACCTTCAAAAATGCGTCGTTGCAAGAGGTGATCAAGGTGCTGAATCGTTGGTATGATGTGCCGTTTGTGGTAGAAGACCCTCG
>JAIRLC010000172.1 GCA_031259645.1 Prevotellaceae bacterium
AGTTGCGCGGTAGCCAATTATGAATTATGAGTTATGAGTTATGAATTAGGCTGGCGCAGGCTAATGTGCTAATGTGATTAATTGTTTAATGTGACTAATTGGCGGGCGCGGCAGCCTAACTCTTAGTTCTTAACTCTTAGTTCTTAACTCTTCAGGCGCGGCAGCCGACTTACGACTTATGACTTACGACTTACGACTAAAAGGGTGCAACAAAGAACTGTCGGTGCAGAAATGTACCGGCGGTTTTTCTTGAAATATTTAAATTTTGAAATCTTGAATTTTTGAAATATCTTTGCACTCACCGTAAATAATAATAATAACAAATGGATAGTAAACATCGGATAACGGATAATGGAATAGTTCCCTGTTCGGAAAATGAGGGTGCGGCACGGACATTAAATTTTCTGGAAGAAATTATTGAAGCGGATTTGGCGGCGGGAAAATATAAAAGTATTCTGACACGCTTTCCGCCGGAACCCAACGGCTACTTGCATGTGGGGCATGCCAAAAGTATTTGCCTTAATTTCGGGCTGGCAAAAAAATACGGCGGCAAAACCAACCTGCGCTTCGACGATACCAATCCGGCAAAGGAAGAAACCGAGTATGTGGATTCTATCAAGGAAGATGTGCGGTGGTTGGGTTTTGAATGGGCAAATGAGTTTTATGCGTCCGACTATTTTGAGCAGTTGTATAAGTGGGCATGCGTGCTTATCGGGAAAGGGCTGGCTTACGTGGATGACCAGACGCAGGAAGAAATCCGCCGGACGCGCGGAACGGTTACGCAGCCGGGCGCCAACAGTCCCTGCCGCAGCCGCAGCGTGGAAGAAAACCTGAATTTGTTTGAGCGTATGCGTGCCGGCGAATTTGCCGACGGGGCAAAAGTATTGCGTGCGAAAATTGATATGGCACACCCGAATATGTTGATGCGCGACCCATTGATGTATCGCATCATCCACACCGACCATCACCGTACCGGCAACCGGTGGTGCATCTATCCGATGTACGACTATGCGCATGGCGAAAGCGATTCGATAGAAAATATCACCCATTCCATTTGCACATTGGAATTCGACGTGCATCGTCCGCTGTATGACTGGTTCATTGAAAAACTCGAAATATTTCCCTCGCACCAATATGAGTTTGCGCGGCTCAATTTGACCTACACGGTGATGAGCAAACGCAAATTATTGGAATTGGTAAAAAACAAGTATGTCTCCGGTTGGGATGACCCGCGTATGCCAACGATTTGCGGGATGCGCCGCCGCGGCTACACGCCCGAAAGTATCCGCCTGTTTGCCGAAAAAGTAGGCGTGGCAAAGCGCGATAATGTGATTGACCTTTCATTGCTCGAATGGTGCGTGCGCGAAGATTTGAACAAGCGCGCCAACCGTTACATGGCGGTGCTTGACCCCCTGAAAGTGGTTATCACCAACTATCCCGAAGGCGCCGCCGAAGAAATGGAAGCAGTGAATAATCCCGAAGACGAAAATGCCGGGAAACGCCGCGTACCGTTCAGCCGCGAAATATATATCGAGCGGGAAGATTTTATGGAAAACCCGCCGAAAAAATATTTCCGCCTTTCGCCGGGCAACGAAGTACGTTTGCGGTATGCCTACATCATCAAGTGCGAAGAAGTGGTGAAAGACGCTACGGGCAACATCACGGAACTGCATTGCACCTACGATCCCGGAACGCGTAGCGGCAGCGGTAATAGCCGGCAGGTAAAAGGCACGATACACTGGGTATCGACAGCGCATGCCGGACGCGCCGAAGTGCGTTTATTCGACCGCTTGTTCACCGAAGCCCGTATGGACAACATTCCCGAAGATAAGGATTATAAGGATTTCATCAACGCCGGTTCGTTACGCACAGTAACGGCATTTATTGAGCCGGCATTGAAAGCCTTGCCGCACTTGGCGCACGTGCAGTTCGAGCGGCTCGGCTATTTCACCGTTGATGCGGATGCTACACCGGGCAATCCGGTATTCAACCGCACCGTAATGCTGAAAGACACTTGGGCAAAAGTGGCGGGGAAATAGGAAAATCTGACCTTCGCGTGCAAAATCGTTGTCTTCCCTATAGTCCGGTATACTAAATTAGCATGCAAGAGGGTATTGATACAGGCATGCTTTAATTTCGGCTTTTTTGTAAAGAATAATTTGTTAATTCAAAAAATTGCTTTACATTTGCGTTATACTAACGGTCTTTAATTTTTGATAAAAGAGTTGAAATAATTCAACTCAGTTCTACAATTGAAACTTGAGAAATTTCATGTGTACAAAGGAATAAACACGTTCGGTAAACGTGGGCTTTTATTTATTTTTGTACGGGTATCTCAAGACCTCAATTGTAGTAAGTGAAAGTTCACGTTTCAAATTTTTATCACATCAAAGAATAATAAAAGTAGAAAACGTGAAAATTGGCGACAAATGAAAAATTGTAGCGAGGGGTTGTTTTTTGGAAAAAGTTTGTGTTTGGAAACAACCCTGATGCTACAAAGATAAAAATAGACCATAGACTTACTGATATATTAAAATGGATAAAAAACATCAAAACTTTTAAATAAATAATGTCATGAAAAAAATTTTCTTCTTTTTCATTATGCTTGCAAGCATTGCAGCAAGCGCACAATCAACGGTGCAAATTACGCCAATTAGTGCCACGTACACTACTACACCAATCATTCAATTTGAAGTGAGGTGGACAAACCAAACAACCGATAATCATCGCAACAAAGTTTGGATATTTGTTGATTTCCA
>JAIRLC010000117.1 GCA_031259645.1 Prevotellaceae bacterium
GGCGCAGACGGTGGATGTGACGCTTCAGTGCGGACAGACCTACACAATAAACAGTACGGTAGCGGCAACGGCTGCAACCGGCTTAACTTACCGTTGGTTGGAAAACGGAGGCGTGGTAACTGGAGCGGCAGCAAATTACACCGTGATTGGTAAAAGCGTGGGGGTTTACACGTATATCCGCCAAGCCCAAACAACAGGATGCACTGATTGGCAAAATTCCAATGCGTTTACGGTAGAGGTGAAAAACAAGGAGGGTATCGACGGAGTGTGCTTTGGTGGTGTTATGTGGGCAAAATATGATGTGGATGAACCGGGCACTTTTGCTGCCACGTCCGATGCACCGGGAAAATTGTATCAATTTAATCGCAAAACTCCTTATCCTACGTCAGGTCCCATTATTTGGTCTGATAACTTGATAGTCGAAGACATTGACTGGATTCCCGAAAATGATCCATGCCCCATCGGTTGGCGACTGCCTACGTATGCTGAAGTTGACCGCTTTGCATATACGATCAGCCATGTGACTGAATTAAATCCGTCCCTCGACAAGTTCTATAGTTTCGTTGTGTATGCTGGCGGGCCTAGGGCCGCAAATTTAGTGGGTAATGAACACAGCCTAACTATGACATGCGGTTGCCGTTATCCACCAGATGGTGAGTACCATGCTGCATGCTGGTTACGTTCGAGTGGACAAACAAATGCAGCAGGTACCCACGTCATCGCATTTGCTGGTGCTAGATGGTGGGTTGGTGGAGATTCCAAATCGAACGCTAGAACCGTACGCTGTGTACACGACTAACTTGAAGATATAAAATTCCACATTGTTCTTTTACTTAATTGTTCCACACCTCGCCGCCGCATGCCTTGCGGGGAATGAAGAAAAGGGGAAAAGGGAACGGAAAGACAGTAGCAGTAGACCAGACATTTTTCTTAATCACCTAATCTCTTAATCACCTAATCACTTAATCTCATTGCGTTTTACATTTGCTCGATAAGCCGGCGAAAGAGGAACGACATTGTTTTTGCCGCTTTGTTGGCCGCCTCAACCACGTCGGTGTGGGTGTTTACAAAGTCGGCCGAAAAATCGTGCGCTTCATTGGTGATAACCGACATGCCGAATACGGGAATGTTGCTGTGCCGCGCCACAATCACTTCGGGGGTGGTTGACATACCCACGGCATCGGCGCCGGTTTTTCCGAAATATGCATATTCGGCGGGGGTTTCATACGTAGGGCCGGTGCCGGCCAAGTACACGCCCTGATGTAATTTTATGTGTTGTGCGGCAGCTATTTTTTCGACTAATTGAATAAGTCTGGGGTCGTAGGGGCGCGTCATGTCGGGGAAGCGAGGCCCCATTTCGTCAATATTTTTCCCAATAAGCGGGTTAGGCAACAGGTTAATGTGGTCGCGGATAATCATCAAGTCGCCCACGTGAAAAGCGGGATTGACGCCGCCTGCCGCATTGGAAACGAACAATGCTTTAATGCCGAGTTGCGCCATGACGCGAACAGGAAAAGTAACCTGTTCCATCGAATATCCTTCGTAATAATGAAACCGGCCTTGCATGGCCAGCACACTTTTCCCGCCCAACGTGCCAAAAATAAGGTTTCCTTTATGACCAGTGGCGGTGGAGTGTACAAAATGCGGCACTTCGGAATAAGGCGTCACAATGGGATGTTCAATGCTGTCGGCCAGCGTGCCGAGTCCGCTACCCAGCACAATGCCGATTTCCGGCGGCGTGGTGGTGCGTTGTACAATAAAACCGGCCGTTTCCTTGAATTTTACTACTCTTTCGTCCATAACATTTCCTGTTTTGAATAATTAAGTTAATGGTTTTCTATTTTTTCATCAACCGGTATGCGATGGCGGCGGCGCGGTCAAGGATTTCCTGCTCGCCCGGCACCTGTTTGTTTTGCATCAGGATGCGGCCGTCGCAAATAACGGTATCCACGCAACTGCCGTTGGCGGCATACACAAGGTTTGATACGAAATTAAAATTCGGCGTGAAAGCTGCGCAATTAAGGTCTATGAGGCAGAGGTCGGCCAAGCGACCTGCTTCTATTTTGCCGGTGTGAAGCCGAAGTATTTTTGCACCGTTGATGGTGACGCAATCCAACGCGTCTTGTGCAGAAAAAAGAGTAGGGTCATAACGCCATGCCTTTTGCAGCAACGAAGCGGTTTTCATGGCTTCTATCAGATCTAAATTATTGGATGAAGCGCACCCGTCAGTGCCCAGCCCAATGGTAATGCCGGCGTGCTTCATTTCCATGTATTTGAATTGATAACCCGAAGCCATTTTCAAGTTGGAATTAGGGTTGTGTACGATTTTCACTTCGTGGTCGGCGAGCATTTTTATTTCTTCCTCGTCGAGCCACACCACGTGTGCAAGAATAAGGCGGGGAGAGAGAAGGCCTAATTTATGCAGGTACCGTACCGGTGAGAGGCCGAATTGTTGCACGGCATTATCGTGTTCGGTGCGACTTTCGGCAAGATGAAGATGTATCAATAAATTGTGGTCGTTTGCAAAATCGTGCGACCATTGCAGCAATTCGGATGATACTGTGTAAATGGCGTGGGGTGCGGCGGCAAACGTGATTCGGCTGCTGTATTTTTGAGCGTCTTTGAGGTATTGTAACGTTTGCTTTTTTGCCGCCTCAGTATTTTTTTTATCGAAGAAATCCCATATCGTAGGTGCGGCCACCATTCGTATGCCCATATCAGTGGCGGCTTGTGCGGTGGCGTTAAACATGGTGTACATGTCATTGGCGCAGGTGGTGCCTGTTTTTATCATTTCAAGACAGGCGAGCTTCACGCCCCAATATACGTCTTCTTCGGTCATCTTGGCCTCGCGGGGCCATATCCGGTCATACAGCCATTGTTCGAGCGGCATGTCGTCGCCCCAGCCGCGAAACAGCGTCATAGCCGCATGTCCATGACCGTTGATTAGTCCCGGAATAACGGCTTTCCGGCTGCCGTCAATAGTTTGTTGTGCGTTTACATCAAGGTTTTTCCCGATGTTTCTGATGATGTTTCCTTCAATGAAAATATCGACGGTATCGCGATCCAACCATACATTTTTGATCAAAATACTTGTCATGCCATTTCAAAAATTTTCACCCGGTCTAATTCAAAATGCGCCGGTAATTTAGAGGCGCGCACTTTTCCTGCGACTCCCGATGTAATGTTGAGATACAGCGGCAAATCCACAGTGTTGGGTTTTTGTGCGATTTTTTTACCGTTAATCCGCCAAGTGATGTAGTTCTCGTCCCATTCGAGTTGGACAACGTAAAAACGGTTATGGTTTAATCTGATATGGCGACAAATTTTGTCGTCATATTCATCCTGATAAATGCCGATTTCATATTTGTTGTTACAAAAATTGAACAGGCTGACGGCCGGCGTTTTTTTACCGCAGTTGAGCCAGCAGGCGTGATAGGTATTGGTCACAGCGGGAACACGCAATTTAATTTCAATTTTTCCCTGTTTTGGTTTTGTTTGAAAATGGCCGGCGGTATTGATTACTCCCGTACTGTAATTAAAATGTCCGGGAAGGAAACCGTACTTTTCGTCCCAAGCCAGTCCTGTGTTGGGTGATTCTTTGGTGACAACATGCAGCACACCGCCTTGCAGGAGGACATTTTGCTCATCGAGGCCATGCTCTTCCATGTTCTGCACATAGCTTTCCGACAGTTGGCAGGTACTCCAAAAAGGCTTGGTATTCCAGTGGCTCGCTAATTTCTCATCGTGGAAATTATCATCAAAAACCACTTTCCAGCGTTCTATTTCATGGAATACGGAAGCGTATTTTTTATGCAGGCGGAAATATTGTTTCACCATGGCAGAACGCTTGCGATGCCGGTATTCCTGCCTGCATTTGTAAGGATCGCTCTGCTTGTGTTTTTTCCTGTTTTTGAGATACACCACCCGTTGTTTGAAGGCCGATGAGCGCACTTCTTCATACAGGCCGATAAATTCGTTCAGTACAGGCGTGTTGCTGTCTTCGCCTTTTTTAATATAGGCTTTGACCTCTTTGTGTTTTTTCAGTTCCCGGTAGCGTTTCTCCATGAGATGTTCCTTGCTATTCCGGTAGGTGAGCCGTTTGATCTGTTCGAGGTCTGTGGTGAACTCCGGCGATTCCACATAGGTTTTCAGCGACATGTACCGTTT
>JAIRLC010000181.1 GCA_031259645.1 Prevotellaceae bacterium
GACGATTCTTGGGCGGTCATCGCGCAGTTGTCGGCCAAAAATCCGTGTATCCGCGCTATTCGTTTTCGCCGCAATTATGGGAAGTCGGCCGCGCTGTATTGCGGATTTGAAGCGGCAAAGGGCGAGGTGGTCATTACCATGGACGCCGATCTGCAAGACAATCCCGATGAAATTCCCGAACTTTATCGCATGATCAAAGAGGAGCATTACGATGTGGTTTCGGGATGGAAGAAAAAGCGTTTCGATAGCAAAATATCAAAAAATATTCCTTCCAAAATTTACAATACGGCTGCCCGCTGTATCACAGGCGTGAAACTGCACGACATGAACAGCGGGCTGAAAGCCTACAGGAACAAGGTGGTGAAAAGTATTGAGGTGTATGGCGAGATGCACCGTTATATTCCTGTGCTGGCTAAACAGGCCGGTTTCACAAGGATAGGGGAAAAGGTGGTGCAACATCGCGCCCGCAAGTATGGCGTGTCAAAGTTCGGCGTGTCGCGGTTTATCAACGGCTTTCTCGATTTGACCAGCGTGGTGTTTGTGGGGAAGTTCGGGAAAAACCCCATGCATATTTTCGGATTAATTGGCTCTGTGGTTTTTCTGGCCGGCTTTGCCCTTACCGGATGGCTCATTTATGATAAGCTGCATGCGCAGGCGCAGGGATTCGTTTTCCGGCCGGTCACCGAACAACCGTTGTTTTATTTGGCGTTGGTTTCTTTGATTATAGGTGTGCAACTGTTTCTTGCCGGCTTTATCGGAGAGCTCGTAATCCGCAACAGCAGCGACAGAAACAAGTATTTGATTGATGAAACACTTTAATTCCGTATGACTTTAATAAAATCTATTTCAGGAATCCGGGGTACGATAGGCGGGCAGCCCGGAAGCGCATTGACGCCGCCCGATTTGGTGAAATTTACGGCGGCTTATGCCACGTGGTTGCGGCGTACCCAACCGGATGCCGCACGATTGAAGGTCGTGGTAGGCCGCGACGCCCGTATTTCGGGCGCCATGGCGGATCACTTGGTTTGTGGAACGCTGATGGCGTGCGGCGTTGATGTGGTTAATGCAGGCCTTGCCACCACCCCCACGGTGGAGTTGGCAGTGGGTTGGGAGAATGCCGACGGCGGGATTATCCTCACGGCGTCGCACAACCCCGGGCAGTGGAATGCCCTCAAATTGTTGAACCGGCACGGTGAGTTTTTAAATGCGGAAGAAGGCAAATTGCTCTTGCAACTGGCCGGCAGCGGTGATTTCCACTTCGTGGAAGCCGACGCATTGGGCATTTATACATCGCAAGATCATGCTACCGATAAACATGTAGAAGCCGTGTGCAACTACCCTTTGGTGGACGTGGAGGCCATTTACAAAGCCGGTTTCAAGGTGGTGGTGGATGCGGTAAATTCAGTGGGCGGCCTTGCCATTCCCAAGCTGTTGCGCGCGCTGGGCGTGCAAACTGTGGAATTGTACTGCGAGCCTACAGGCCAATTTCCACACAATCCTGAGCCCCTGCCCGAACATTTGACCGAAATTGCGGAGCGGGTAGTGGCAGAGGGCGCTGATTGCGGTATTGTTGTGGATCCTGATGTGGACCGCTTGGCGCTGGTGTGCGAAAATGGCGACATGTTCGGCGAAGAATATACGCTGGTGGCTGTGGCCGACTATGTGTTGGCGCGGCGCAAGGGCAATACCGTATCAAACCTCTCTTCGTCGCGCGCTTTGCGTGATGTAACCGAGTCGCATGGCGGGCAATATTTCGCGTCGGCGGTAGGAGAGGTGAATGTGGTGGCGCAGATGAAGGCCTGCGGGGCTGTGATAGGCGGCGAGGGCAATGGCGGGGTGATTGTCCCCGGTTTGCACTACGGCCGCGACGCGCTAATTGGTGTCGCGCTATTCCTTTCTCAACTTGCACATAAGAAGATGCCGGCGTCTGCACTGCGCGCTACCTATCCGTCGTATTTTATCTCGAAGAATAAAGTGGAACTGAACCCCGGCATTGATCTGGCCGCTTTGCTACAAAAAACCAAGCAGGCCTACAGTAGCCGGCGGATCACCGATATTGACGGCGTGCGCATTGATTTTGACGCCGATAAACAATGGGTACACATCCGAAGTTCTAACACAGAGCCGATTATACGCATTTATGCGGAGGCGCAAACGCCGGAAGCGGCCACAGCATTGGCCGGTGAAATTAAAAATTTCCTGTCAAAATAAATTTGTGTATTATAAATTAATTTACTACCTTTGCAGCCCAATTGGAAAAAAGATTTTGTTATGAAAAAAGAACTTCATCCCGATAATTACCGCATGGTCGCTTTCAGAGATATGTCGAACGACCATACTTTCCTCACCCGTTCCTGCGTGAATACACGCGAAACGGTTACCATCGACGGAAAAGAATATCCTTTATACAAAGTCGAAATCTCGAATACTTCGCATCCGTTCTACACCGGCAAGATGAAATTGGTAGATACCGCCGGCCGGGTCGATAAATTCCGCAGCCGTTACAAACATCTGGAGAAAAAATAAAAGTAATTTTAGTCGTTATACAATAGAAGTTGTTCAAAGATTTGGGCAACTTCGTTTTTTTATGGCCGGAGTAAAAATAATATTTTATCTTTGTACTGTTTTAAGCGTGTAGAAATTTAAATTTTTGTCTAATATCTGAAAGTCTAAAGTCTGATATCTATAATGAAAATGAAAAAGCAAACACCATCCAAGCCAATGCCAAAGCCCGCTGTAGAGTTCGCAGATACTCCTTTCTGGAAACGGTACAGGTATATTTTTCTGGCGGGTATTTTGGTCATTACCGCAGCGCTTTATTTTCCTTCGTCACTCGAAAACAACTTTACCCGCTATTGGGACGACGAAACCATTGTGGTGCAAAACGAGGATATTCGCGGCTTGTCGTGGGAACATCTGG
>JAIRLC010000188.1 GCA_031259645.1 Prevotellaceae bacterium
CGAAAAAGTTATTCACGGACTTGAAGCTCTTTTCAGACAAGGAAATTGAAGCCCGCCATGAAATACAAAACGAGATATTCATTAAAAAGTTACAGATCGAATCGCGTGTATTGGGCGACCTGGCTATCAACCATATTATTCCCACCGCCATCCGGTATCAGAATTTACTGATTGAAAACTTGCGTGGCCTGAAAGAAATTTATTCTGCAAAAGAATACAATACCCTTGCCAGCCCGCAAATCGACACCTTGCGCACCATTTCGTCATACATTATTGATATCCGCAACATGGTTGCCGGCATGGTGGAAGCCCGCAAGAAAGCCAACGCCGTTGATGACGTACACAAGCGCGCCAGAACTTATTCCAACACGATTATTCCTTTTATGCAGAACATACGCGATCGCATCGACCATCTCGAAATTATTGTGGATGACGAGTTGTGGCCCTTGCCCAAATACCGCGAGCTGCTTTTCCTGAGGTAATTTATGCCATTTCGGAAAATTCACGTATATTTGTGGGCAGAATGAATGTGTGAATCGTTAGCCCATTGAAAAGGATACTCTTATACATCGGTTTGTCGGCTTTGCTTTTGTCCTCCTGCAGCGTGAGGGCAAGGTTTAATAAAGCCAACCAAACTTTCGAGGAAGGCGGCTATTACAAGGCCGCCAAAAGTTACAAGGCGCTCTCTTCGAAAAGCAGCCTGACGAAAAAACTCAACAGGGACGAAATTGACCTGTTGAATTTTCGTTTGGGCGAAAGTTATCGCGCCACCGGCAAATACAAAGAGGCGCAAACCGCTTACGAACGCATGTTCCGGCGGCACACGCCCGAACTGTATGAGGTGTATTTACGCTACGGGCAAGTGCTGTTGTGTAATAAAGATTATGACAGGGCGAGCGAACAACTCCTGCTTTATAAAAAGTATGAAACCGGCAGTCGTTTGGCCGATTCATTGTTAGCCGCTGTGGAGTGGGCTAAGAGCCATCCTCCGCAGTCGAAATACAGTGTCAGCGCGGTGGCAAGTTTGAATACCCGCTATAATGATTATGCCCCGGCGTATGCTTCGGGCGACTATGAGGTGTTGTATTTTACCTCGTCACGCAAAGCCAAAAGAAGCAAGGTGTATGACGTGACCGGCGAGCCTTCGAGCAATCTTTATGCAACAGTGTTTTCGCGCAGGGGTGCATGGGGTAAGCCTTTTCTGGTGGATGAAGAGATATTGAAAAGTAAGCGGGAGGATGGAGCTTGCACATTCAACAGCGACTATACCCTGTTGTATTTCACCCGTTGCGGAAAAATAAAACGCGAAAAAACGGGCTGTTCGATTTATACTGCACGCCGGAAAGACGACCAATGGGAAGAGCCGGTGAAACTGCCGATAGCCGACGACAGCATTACGGTGGCGCATCCCACGCTGGCCGCCGACGAATTGACCTTGTATTTCGCATCCGATTTGCCGGACGGTTATGGCGGCATGGACATTTGGAAGGTGACGCGCGGCAGCGAAACCGATACGTGGGGCGAGCCCATCAACTTGGGCCGGACTGTCAATACCGGAGGAAATGAAATGTTTCCTTTTGCACATGCCGGCGGCGCTTTGTATTTTGCTTCAAACGGCCATGTGGGCTTGGGCGGGCTTGACATATTTAAAGCCACTGCCAACGGCGCCGAGTGGGTTGTGGAAAACGCAGGCGAGCCCCTCAACTCTCCGGCCGACGATTTCGCCATTATTTTTGAACGGGACAACGACCGCGGGTTTTTCACGTCTAACCGTAAATCCTCCGAAAGGACAACAAGAAGCGATGATAACATTTATGCCTTTACGGGAGATGTGCAACGCAACGTGGAATTTTATTTTTCGGCGCTCGTGAAAAATGTAAAAACAAAAGCCACGCTTCCGGCTTCCGAAGTACGACTGGTAGGAAGCAACGGTTTTTCGTTACGCCGGAAAGCGGGAGACGACGGAAAGGTTGAATTTCGTGTCGATAAGGAAACGGATTATTTGGCGGTGGCTTCGCACAAGGGCTACCTGAATGGGAAAACCCGTTTTTCGTCGCGCGGATGGGAAACGGATTACACACACCACGACACTATTTGGCTGACGCCGACCGACAAGCCGATTGAAATTCCCAACATCTTCTTTGAATTTGGAAAAGCCACGCTCACCGACAACTCCCGCGCGGCGCTCGATTCGTTAATCACTATTATGAACGACAACCCCACACTCGTCATCGAACTGCGTGCACACACCGACAACCGCGGCAGCGACGAGACCAACTATGCCATGTCGCAACAACGCGCACAGGCGGTGGTGGATTACCTGATCAGGCACGCCATTGCCGAAGGGCGCATGGTCGCGGTGGGTTTGGGCGAGTCGCAACCCAAAGTAGTGGACGCTGCAATAGCCAAGCAATACTCTTTTCTGCGCATGGGCGTCAAGTTGGATGAGCGTTACATCAACAGTTTGAAAAACGAGGAGCAGCAGGAAATTTGTCACCGCTTAAACCGCCGCACCGAGTTTCAGGTGTTGGGCGATAATTATGTACCACAACCGTAGATTTTATGCGAACACGTTATGACCGGCGCGGGGTATCTGCCTCGAAAGAAGACGTTCACCGGGCGATACAACACATCGACAAAGGCCTTTTCCCAAAGGCGTTTTGCAAAGTGATACCCGATATATTGACCGGCGACCCCGATTATTGCCTCGTGATGCACGCCGACGGCGCCGGCACCAAGTCGGCGCTGGCATACGCCTACTGGAAGGCAACCGGCGACCTCAACGTGTGGCGAGGCATTGCGCAAGACGCTGTGGTGATGAACACCGACGACTTGTTGTGCGTGGGCATTACCGGTAACATGTTGTTGTCATCCACTATTGGGCGAAACAAAAACATCATTCCGGGCGAAGTCGTTTCGGCCATTATTCAGGGTACGCAAGATTTTATTGACGACCTGCGGCAGTGGGACGTCCACCTGCACCTCACAGGCGGCGAAACAGCCGACGTGGGTGATTTGGTGCGTACGGTGATTGTGGATAGTACGGTAACCGCACGCGCCGCACGCGCCGACATCATCGACAACGCCAATATCCAGCCCGGCGACGTGATTGTGGGATTGGCGTCGTTTGGGCAAGCGGTTTATGAGAAAGAATACAACGGCGGCATGGGCAGCAACGGCCTCACCTCGGCGCGCCACGATGTGTTTGCGCATGCGCTGGCCGACCTGTATCCCGAAACATACGACAGCGCCATCCCCGGAGAACTGGTGTATTCCGGCACGAAAACACTTACCGGCATTGACCCGCACACCGGCCTTACATACGGCAAACTGGTGTTGTCGCCCACGCGCACATACGCCCCGGTGGTGCGCGAAATGTTGCAGCACCACCGTCCGCAAATTCATGGCATGGTACATTGCTCAGGCGGCGCGCAAACCAAAATACTGCATTTTGTTGAAAACCTGCATATTATTAAAGACAACCTGTTTCCCGTTCCGCCCTTGTTCGAGTTGATACAGCAGGAGTCGGGCGCCGGATGGAACGAAATGTACAAAGTGTTTAATATGGGACATCGCATGGAGTTGTACGTAGCGCCCGGCTGTGCCGAAAAGTTAATCGCCATCTCACAAAAATATGGTGTTGATGCTCAGGTGATAGGACGTGTAGAACCCGCTTTCCAAGCAAGTTTGACCATCAAGAGTGAAAAAGGCGAATTTCGATACTAATAAATTGCAACTTGAAAATTTGGAAATGTTGAAAATTGACTTTATCTTTGTATTAATGTATTAAACAAAGAATTAATAATCAATGTATTTTTTAATTTATAAACCTTTAAAAACTAAATTTATGAAAAAGTCAATTTTCCTCTTAGCCGCTGTGTGTATGCTGGGCATTGTTGGTACAAGAGCCCAAACAACAGAAAGTTTTAAATATCGCCGCAGTTCCTTGGCGATGATTCTCATTGATGCCAATAATTTTGAAAACAAAGACATCGTGTTGAATTCATGGAACAATTATCCGTTCCCGGATAAGTATAACAAACATGATATTTCTACTCAAACCATCAAAATTGGCAGCGGAGATACGCTTGACACGAAAGAGGTCGCAAATCTTATACAAGGGAAAACAGATATTCAAGCGGAAATAGACAAAGCCATTAAAGAACAACAGATTGCCAAACAGTTGGTGGCTAAGTGGTTTAACCGTTCAGCCGATGGAAAATTTGATACAAAACTTGTTGAGGAACGCGGTTTTTATAATGCGAGCGAACTCGATGCGAATGTAGCGCAGGGGGATGTGAGAGGTGCCGGCGTTCTTGCCGATGCGGGAGAGGAGCTTATCAATAATACATTTGTAACGTTCACCCAATTTACATTTTTCAAAAATGAAATAGTTGCCGGTATAATTAGGGATGTGGCATTGATAGCAGCTAAAAATATCTCTAATGCGCTGGCAAGGATAGCTGCAGAAAAGGCCGCAGAAATACTTTACAATAAAACGAAAGAAGGATATTCGCTATTTTCGAAAACATGGCTGTATAAACTGGCATGGAACGATTCTATTGCTACGGTGTTCTACAAAGAATTATGGGAAAACCCTGAAGCGTTTGACAATTCCGATATTTTTAAATTGGAACTGGTCGGCTCACAAAAAAACACAAGCGTAATTCTCTTCGCGGGTGATAAAACAAAAGAACAGATTATTGATAAGGTGGAGGTACGCAACATTGACAATGTGTTTGCCGAATTACAAAAAGACCATGACGTGTTCAAACCAAAAGTGCCTGTGCTAACCGTTAGCCCACTTACGGCCAAAGTAGGTATGAAAGAAGGGTTAAAAGGCGGCGAAAAATTTGAAGTATTGGAAATAACGCAAGATCCTAATACCAAGCGAACCAAATATGTTTCTGTCGGGAAAACCAGTGTGGATAAAAAGCTCGTGTGGGACAACCGCTATAATGCCGGCGAAGCGCCCGAAGTAGAGGTGAAAGACAAGGAAGGTAATCCTATTACGGCTACCACGTTCAAAGAGGTGAAAAAAGCACAGCCGGGTATGCTGCTAAAGCAAGTAAAATAGTCAATCCGTAAAAATAAAAAGCTAATATTAATTAAAACAGAAAATTCATGAAAACAATAAGAACATGGTGTATGTTTATTGCCGTCGCGCTGACGATGGCGGCGTGTGGTTCCGCTAAGAAAGCAGCGAATGTGGACACACAACAGTGGAGATACGAACTTGACGCCGTCGGCGTTGGAACGCAGGGCACCTATCAAGTGAAGGTGTGGTCATATTCCAAAAATCCCAATGTGGCTACTGAACAAGCCAAGAAAAATGCCGTTCATGGTATTATATTCAAGGGATTTACCAGCACACGTGGTGTTCCTTCGCAAAAACCTTTGGTAAGCGATTCCAGAATAGCCACCGAGAGAAAAGATTTCTTCGATGCTTTCTTTGCTGACGGAGGCGGATATATGAGATTCGTCAATCTCAGCAATAGCCATGATGTAGCGATTGCCGCCGGCGACCGGATAAAAATAGGAAAGGAATATAAAGTCGGAATAATTGTTTCGGTCAATAAAGACGCCTTGAGGAAAGAATTGGAAAGTGCCGGTATCATTAATAAATTGGGAGATATTTTCTAAATAAGCAATTATGAAAACAGTGAGAATTTTTATTGCAGTCTTGTTCTGTGGACTGAGTACAATTGTTTATTCACAGGCTAAAAAACCCACCATTATGGTTGTGCCGAGCGATGTGTGGTGCAATCAAAATGGTTATATGACCACGTATGATAACCAGGGAACGCAAGTTAAAGTGCCGAACTACAAGGAAGCCCTGCAAAGCGATGCCGATTTACTTTTGGTGATCAGCAAAATCAATGAACTGATGCAGGAACGGGGATTTCCGTTGAAAAACTTGGAGTCGTCGCTGAAAACACTGGAGAATCAAGCGGCAGAAGACGCCGTACTCACGAGCAAGAGTGGCGCGGAAGTGGCAGAAAGTCCGATTGACAAATTGAAACAAGTGGCTAAAGCCGATATCTGGATGCAATTGACATGGACAGTCAATAAAACGGGACCTAAGAAAACCGTTACTTTTATCTTGCAAGGTTTGGATGCTTACACCGACAAACAGATTGCCGGCGCTTCGGGCGCGGGACAACCTTCTTTCTCGTCGGAAGTGCCGGTTTTGTTGGTGGAGGCGGTGCTGGCGCATATTGATAATTTCAATGCCCAGCTTCAATCGCATTTTGACGATATGGCCGCCAATGGCCGCGAAGTGGCGCTCCGTATCAGGGTGTGGGACTCTTTTGACGGCGATTTGGAATCGGAGTATGACGGAAGTGAATTGCGCGACATTATTGAAGACTGGGTAGCCAGCAATACGGTTAATCAGCGATTCTCGACAACCGATGCTACCGAAAAAATCATGCTGTTTGAACAAGTTCGTATCCCTCTGTATAATGACAAAAACCGGGCGCTTGACACGCGCGGATGGGCCGTGGGACTGCAAAGAATGTTGAGGGATAAATTCCAGATTGAGGCTAAGTTGATGATGAAAGGCTTAGGGCAGGCGCAACTTGTACTGGGCGAAAAATAACCTGTAAAATACAATGAAGTATGAAAAATTGTAAGTTGTTTTTTTGTGTCATCTTTATGTGTGGCGTTTATTGCGCTTATGCGCAACAAACCGCAAGCAATGACGGTAAAAAGAATTTAGCCTTATCCGTATGGGTATCCGATAATATTAAAGGAATAACGGCAGAGGCGCGAAATAATTTGCAGAACAAGCTCACACAGATTGCGTCAAAGCAAGGAATTGCCGCCCATCCCGGATACTCCCGGTTTATTCTTACGGCAAACGTCGTTGTGCAGGAAAAATATATCACTTCTACAGCGCCGCCCAAACAGGCCTACAAGCTGGATATTACGTTTTACGTAGGCGACGGCTTTGAGGGAAAAGTTTTTTCCAGCCACACCTCCTCGGTAACCGGTATTGGCGACAACGACACAAAAGCGTATATCAATGCCTTGAAAAATATTAAGGTGACAGATCCTGCTTATAAAAAGCTCATGGATTTAGGCGCTTCTAAAATTGTGGATTATTTTAATACGCAATGCGATTTTGTCATCAGGGAGGCGCAAACGCTTGCTGCTTCGCAGAAATATGAGGAGGCCTTGTGGAAGCTGACTTCTGTCCCGGATGTGTGCGCAGATTGCTGGAAAAGAGCCATGGATGAGGCCGATGCCGTGTATCAGAAAAAAATAGATCGCGAGTGTCAAATCATACTCACTGAGGCTAACAGTACTTGGAATGCCGGGCAAAATCTGGCGGCGGCAGAGAAAGCGGGTACTGTGTTGGTAAAGGTTGACCCCAGTTCAAATTGCTTTGATCAGGCTATGGCGCTATCCAGAAAAATTGCGCAACGCGTACAAGAGTTAGATGAACGGGAAGAGGCTGCGAAAAAAGAAGAATTGCAATTCCAAAGAACAATGGAAGAAAAAAGAATGCAATTGGAGCAAAACCGAATAAAAGCATACCAGGATGTAAGTATTGCCTGGGCGGAAAACCAGCAGGAACAAGTGGTCTATAAACCTTTTTGGCTATAAGTTGCTTATTCCAAAATTATTCCTGTCTTTGCACGAACCAAATTATTTAGAAGTGAACAATGAACAAATGTTGCACGCAGTTTAGTGGGCGGTTGTTTTTGTAGGCAGCCCGAAAAACGTTGTAATTCGTAGTTCTTAATTGTTCACTTTGTATAGCGCGCCGCCGATGCTGTCGGCCTGAGCGCCGGTAACCGATGCGAGGCAATTCACCTGATTGGTGAAATACAGCGTGCCGAGCAGCGCGAAGATGAGCGCCTCCTTGTAATGAATGAGCAATGTTTCGGGCACATGCAGAAACCCTTTGGTGTGTGCGGCAATACGGTTGAGCAGGAATTTGTTGAATGTGCCGCCGCCGGTTACCAGCACACGGCCGTTGCCAATCGTTCGGCCTATTTGCACGGCGGCATGTTCGCAGTAAGTTCGCAGCTTGTCGGCCAACGGTATTGAATATTGCTCCATGGCGGGAAATATTTCGCGTTCCACCCATTCGCGCCCCATTGATTTCGGCCCCTGCTGCGTGTAAAAATCCAAGCTATTCAACGCGTCAAGCAAATCCTCATGCACGCTTCCTCCCGCGGCCATCACGCCTTCCGCATCGTAATCCAGTCCTACGGCGCGGATGTAGTGATTCAGCACATAGTTTACCGGACAAATGTCATACGCGATACGCCGGCCTTCCTGCTCATACGAGATGTTGGCAAAGCCGCCTAAATTCAGGCAGTAGTCATAGTCCGGGAAGAGCAGTTGGTCGCCGATGGGCACTAAGGGGGCGCCTTGCCCGCCATGCGCCACGTCGGTCGTGCGGAAGTCGCACACCGTATTGATGTCCGTTTCCGCTGCAATCGCTGCGCCGGAGCCTGTCTGGAACGTGACGCCCTGCGCCGGCTGGTGGAAAACCGTATGCCCATGCGAAGCTATGAGCAACGGTATCACACCATGCCGGTCAATAAATTGTTTTACGGTTTTCCCGATATATTTTCCGTATTCGGCGTGAAATGTCAGGAGTTGCAACGCGTCGAGCCGGTGTGCGGACGATAGCTGCTCTTTCATTTCGACGTCATACGGAAATGTTTCGGCGGCAAGAATTGTATATTGCCACGTGGAGTGTTGAATACCGAAATTGCACAGGCACACATCAAGGCCGTCGAGCGAAGTGCCCGACATGACGCCCACTGCCGTAATAGGGTGAAAAAGTGACGGAGTTACCATATAAAATCAGTTTCAAAAGTTGATACATTGAGCCGCTTGTCCATTACAGTCACGACAAGGGTATGTGTTTGGTTCCGTTTGAGCCGCGCCGGATTAAAAAAATATTCCAGCACATCGTCCTTCGCATCATATTCCATCAATGCCCATTCGCCGTCAATCATGGCGCTGTAGCTGCTGACGCCCGACAGGTTGTCGGTAATTTTAACGGATAGCTTTTCGTGTTTTTTTAAATTCGCCCGGCGCGCGAATTGCGGCTCAATAAGCGGCGGCACCGTATCGAGCGCCACAAA
>JAIRLC010000187.1 GCA_031259645.1 Prevotellaceae bacterium
GTAGGAAAGACGATAATCATTATGGAATTAATTAACAATATTGCAAAAAAACATAACGGATTTTCGGTGTTCGCCGGCGTGGGCGAACGCACCCGCGAAGGCAACGACTTGCTGCGTGAAATGATTGATAGCAACGTTATACGGTATGGCGATGCGTTCAAAAAAAGCATGGAAGAAGGCCATTGGGATTTGAGCACTATTGATTACAATGAACTGGAAAAATCACAAGCTACATTAATATTCGGACAGATGAACGAGCCTCCGGGAGCCCGCGCTTCCGTGGCATTGTCGGGACTCACCATAGCCGAATCGTTTCGCGACAACAAGGAAGACGAAGGTCCGAAAGACATTTTGTTTTTTATCGACAACATATTCCGTTTCACACAGGCCGGTTCGGAAGTGTCGGCGTTATTGGGCCGGATGCCTTCGGCTGTAGGCTACCATCCGACATTGGCGTCGGAAATGGGCGCCATGCAAGAGCGCATCACCTCTACCAAGCAAGGCTCTATCACGTCGGTACAGGCCGTGTATGTGCCGGCCGACGACCTCACAGACCCCGCGCCTGCCACCACTTTCTCGCACCTCGACGCCACTACGGTGCTAAGCCGGAAAATCACGGAAATGGGCATCTACCCGGCTGTCGATCCGCTGGAATCCACGTCGCGGAACCTCGACCCGCTGGTGGTTGGAGAAGAGCACTACAATACGGCGCAACGTGTAAAGCAAATCCTGCAACGGAACAAGGAACTCCAAGATATTATTTCCATCTTAGGCATGGAAGAACTGTCGGACGAAGACCGGATTATCGTGAACCGCGCCCGCAAAATCCAGCGTTTCCTGTCGCAACCCTTCAAGGTGGCGGAGCAATTCACCGGCTTGGACGGCGTGATGGTGGACATCGAAGACACGATACGCGGCTTTAAAATGATATTAGACGGCGAAGTGGATCACGTGCCGGAACAGGCGTTCCTGAATGTCGGGAAAATAGAAGAAGCCATCAGCAAGGGCGAGAAATTAAAGAAGAACGAAGCATAAAGCGTGTTATGAAATTAGAAATCATATCTCCTCAAGGTGTAGTGTTGCAAAAAGAAATCACACAGGTTTCGCTGCCCGGAGCGGTGGGCATATTCACGGTATTGAACAACCATGCACCGATTATCTCCACCCTGCGGGAAGGAAAGGTTTCTTATCAGACAAATGAAAAGGCGGAGGAGGAATTTGAAATTGAAAAAGGCGTAGTGGAAGTGAAAAAAAATAAGGTGATGGTTTTTGTTGAACAGATAAAGAAAAGCGAATATGCGCAAGTTTAAATTGATACAGGTATTCTTTTTCTTCACCACAGTGTACTTAGGGATAGGACTGCTCAGCAGTGTGATTTATTATTTTTTTATTCCGCAATATTATTTCAACTTTTATCCGGCCATCATTGCTTTTTACTGGATTGGCGGGGTGATATTGAATGCTATTCTTGCACTCAGCCACAACACAAAGCCCGATCGTTTATTGAATATTTACATGATGGGGCGGATGATTAAATTCCTGCTCACAATTATATTCCTGCTGATATATGTGCTGTGCACCTCTGCGAACCGTGTGCCCTTCGCGATTGCCTTAATGTCCAATTTTTTCTTATATACGGGACTGGAAATTTTTATCTATTATTTATACACAAAACCTGCGCTCAAGAATGAAAAGGAAGAATAACATACATCTTGTCATTGGTTTCTTTCTTATTTTCCTGACGGCAACCGTTGGAAAAATAACGGCGCAGGAACAGAAAGTGAACGTAAAGGAAATTGTATTCGAGCATTTGGGCGACGCGTATGAATGGCACATCACCAATTGGGGCGAAAAGTCAATCGCTATTCCCTTGCCGGTGATTGTGAAAAGTAAGGAACGGGGTTGGCATGTGTTTTCTTCCTCGCACATCAGCCATGGGGCTACACACGAGGGGTTTCACATTGCCCACGAAGGAAAATATGCGGGGAAAGTAGTAGAGCGCAACAGCGCCGGCGAAGAAATCCGTCCTTCGATAGATATTTCATTTACGAAAAATGCCTTGGGAATTTTCATCAGTAGTTGCCTGCTGTTGCTTATCATATTGCCGGTAGCCCGGTGGTACAAACGCGGTGCGCAACACGCGCCAAAAGGGTTCAGAGGCGCTGTGGAACTACTGATTGTGTATGTGCTCGACGAAATCATCAAACCTTGCGTGGGCGAGGAATACAGGAAATACGCCACTTACTTGCTGACGATATTTTTCTTCATTTTTATCAATAACCTGATGGGGTTAATCCCTTTCTTCCCGGGAGGCGCAAACATCACGGGAAACATTGCGGTGACGCTGTTCTTGGCATTCTGCACATTCCTGGTCATTACTTTTTCGGGAACGAAAGCCTATTGGAAAGAAATCCTTTGGCCGGAAGTGCCTACATGGTTAAAAGCGCCTGTCCCCATTATGCCGGTGATTGAACTGTTCGGCATATTTACCAAGCCTTTCGCCCTGATGATTCGTTTGTTTGCCAACATCATGGCCGGGCACTCCGTCATTTTAGGATTGGTATGCCTGATATTCATTACCGTTTCCATGGGCGCTACCATCAACACAAGCATGTCGATTGTAGCCGTTTTATTCAGTATATTTATGAATTTCCTTGAACTGTTGGTGGCATTTATCCAAGCCTACGTGTTCACGTTGCTGTCGAGTGTATTCATCAACATGGCAAGGGTCAAGCATGGGAGTTAAGAACTAAGAGTTAAGAATTAATAACTAAAAATTTAAATATTATGTTACTTACATCATTTTTACAAGCAGCTACCGGAATCGGACTTGGGACACTTGGCGCGGCTATTGGCGCCGGCATTGCAGCCGTAGGCGCCGGCATCGGAATTGGGAAAATTGGCGCTTCCTCTATGGACGCTATTGCCCGCCAACCTGAAACGGCAAACAACATCAGGATGACGATGATTATTGCCGCAGCGCTCATTGAAGGTGTGGCCTTGTTTGCCGTGGTCGTATGTTTCCTTGCCCTTTAAACGCGTGGTAGTATGCCGTTATTAGTTCCCGACACAGGATTATTGTTCTGGATGGCGTTGTCGTTCGGTGTGGTGTTGTTCGTGCTCGTCAAGTTCGGATTTCCGGTGATTACCAAAGCAGTGGAAACGCGCTCGGCGTATATCGCCGATTCGCTGGAAGCCGCACGGGAAGCCGAAAGCCAGCTCGCCACCATAAACCGGCAGGCGGAAGCCATCATCGCGGAAGCGCAGAACGAACGTAAAACGATACTGAGCGAGGCGCAGGAAGCCAAAAACACAATCGTGAGCAAGGCGAAGGAAGACGCCGAAGCCGAAGCCCGCCGCCGGATCAACAAGGCGCTGGAAGACATTGAAGGTTCGAAGAAAAAGGCACTGGCCGAACTCCGGAAAGACGTGGCCGGCATTTCGGTGAAAATCGCCGAAAAAATCATAGGCGAACGGCTTAAAGACGACCAAAAACAGCAAGAGCTAATCAATAAATTACTGGCAGAAGAATTTGCACATTAACCCGGAACACAATGAACCACGGAACAATATCAAGGCGGTATGCAAAAGCGCTTTTCCTGTATGCGAAAAAGCATCACAAGGAAAAAGAGGTGTTTCATGAAAGCATGGCGCTGGCACAAAGTTTCGGCCAACACCGGACGCTGGGACGCTGTTTGGGCAACATCGTGCTGGATAGCAAAAAGAAGGAAGCGCTTATCGAAGCATGTGCAGGCGGCAATGTCAGCGCGGTGTTTAAGCAGTTCATCCGGCTGGTGATTGCGAAAAAACGGGAGAATTTGCTACAATTGATTTGTCTTACTTATCAAGATTTGTTCTATCGTGAATCGCGTTTATTGGATGTACACCTCGTCACAGCAAAAGATTTAGACGCCGCCATGACGGAAAAAATCGTGCAGAAATTAACGCAACATACCGGACAAAATATACAATTGCATGCCACGGTGCATCCTGAAATCATTGGTGGATTTGTCTTGCGGTGGGATACCTACCGGTTAGACACCAGTGTGCGGACAAACCTAAAACGGATACAGAAAAATTTAACGGACATAATGAATTAAGAGCTATGGCAGAAAATATCAAAATCAGCGAAGTGTCGGACATCATTTATAAATTGCTGGAAGAAACCGATCCGGAAAAGACGCTGGAAGAAGTAGGAACGGTTATTCAGGTAAGCGATGGCGTGGCACGCATATACGGCCTGCGGAATGCGGAAGCGAGCGAATTGCTTGAGTTCGACAATGGCACAAGGGCTATCGTGATGAACCTCGAAGAAGACAACGTGGGTGCGGTGTTGCTGGGCTCTACGGAAGCGGTGAAAGAAGGCGATACGGTGAAGCGGACGCAAAAAATTGCTTCTGTGATGGTAGGCGAGGGATTGATCGGAAGGGTCATCAATACGCTGGGAGAGCCTATCGACGGGCTTGGGCACGTGTTGGGCAAATGCATCGAGATGCCGCTGGAGCGAAAAGCGCCCGGCGTAATTTTCAGGCAACCGGTGAATGAGCCGCTGCAAACAGGACTGAAAGCGGTAGACGCCATGATCCCGATAGGGCGCGGACAGCGTGAGTTGATTATCGGCGACCGCCAAACAGGTAAGACATCCATCGCCATTGACGCCATCATTAACCAACTCAACAACTTCAAAGAGGGACATCCCGTATATTGCATATATGTAGCCATCGGCCAAAAAGCCTCCACCGTGGCGTCGCTGGTGGACTTGCTACGCGAAAAAGGAGCCATGGATTACACGGTAGTGGTTTCTTCCACCTCCTCCGACCCTACGGCCATGCAATACTTTGCACCGTTTGTGGGCGCCGCCATCGGCGAATATTTCCGCGACACCGGACGCCATGCATTGGTGATATACGATGATTTGTCGAAACAAGCCGTAGCCTACCGCGAAGTGTCG
>JAIRLC010000025.1 GCA_031259645.1 Prevotellaceae bacterium
CGTTGTACGACTTCACCCGCAGCAATTTGGTTGGCAATATAATCGGGAAGCAGTTGAATCATCCGGCAACTTTTTGTAAAACAATTTCTATAAATTTCGAAAAATAAAGGGCAGCCAGCAACAATGCGGCAATGGTGACGAGAAAAATAATACGTCCCACCGTGCCGGCAGGATTTCGTTTGTGGCTCCGTTGCCGTATTTCCTGAAAATAGCCCCTGACAAGCAATGGCTGGGATTTTTGGTTGCGTGTTTCTCTGGCTTCTTTTTCGGGCTCCCAATAGCGGGGCGTATAATTAAATACCTTATGTTTTGGCGTCTTAAAAAAACTGATTCGGAATGGCATAGCGTTATAAATTACCAAATTTACCATTCTACAAAGGTAGATTTTTTTTTTGTAATTCCAATTTGTTTTGGTATATTTGCATAAATTATTGAGTCATGCATCCTTCCGAACATCAAATCAAGATTTTTTCTTGCCGTTCTTCGCGTTATTTGGCCGAGCGTATTGTAAAGGCACTGGGTACGGAGTTGGGCAAATCGTTGGTTACGGAATTTAGCGACGGCGAATTTCAACCCGCGTTCGACGAAAGTGTACGGGGTTGTACGGTTTTCATTGTGCAATCAACCTTTCCGCCGGTAGATAACTTGTTTGAACTGTTGTTGATGATTGATGCGGCGCGCCGGGCTTCGGCCTATAAAGTGATTGCCGTAATTCCTTATTTCGGTTGGGCGCGACAAGACCGGAAAGACCGGCCGCGTGTGTCGATTGGCGCCAAGATGGTGGCCAACCTGTTGGCTGCTGCGGGCTGCGACAGGGTGATGACCGCCGACCTGCATGCGGATCAGATACAAGGCTTTTTCGATTTTCCGGTCGATCACATTTTTGCAAGTATGGTGTTTCTTCCTTATGTCAAAAACCTGAAAATCGAAAACCTTTCAGTGGCGGCGCCCGACATGGGCGGGGCGAAACGCGTGAATGCTTACGCCCGCTTGCTGGAATGTCCGATGATTATTTGTCACAAGTCGCGTGAGAAAGCAAATGTAGTTGGTGAGATGACCGCCATTGGCGATGTGGAAGGCCGCAATATTCTTATTCTTGACGACATGGTGGACACTGCGGGAACGGTTTCCAAAGCAGCCGACATGCTGATGGAAAGAGGGGCGCTGAGTGTCCGGGTCATGGCTACACATGCCGTCCTGTCGGGACCGGCCTACGAACGCATTGCACGCTCGTGTATCAAGGAAGTCATCGTAACCGATACGCTTCCGCTGCGTCCGGACAAAGATGTAGATACTTCAAAAATCAAAGTGCTTTCTATTGCCGAATTGTTTGCCGAAGTCATTGACAAGGTATATAATTACCAGTCGATAAGCAGCCATTTTGTGATGTAGATGAATGCAATAATCAAGGGCACATTTCTTCTGCTGTTTGTGCTTTTAGTGGGGCATACCCTGCGGGCGCAAGATACGCGGCGCATGTATTTCGGTTTTTCTTTGGAACCCACATGGAGCATGCTTAATCTTGAAATGCCGCATGAACGCGGGCTTACACGGTTTGGAGTTAATATCAACCTGCAATCGTTGAAATATATTAAGCAATGGGTTGGGGTGTATTTCGGTTTGAGCCTGCTGAATAATGGCGGACGCATTAGGGTGGTAGATGACAATTCCAGCATTCTTGCGGACGATATTGTTTGCCGCTTTCAATACCTTGCACTGCCGCTTGGCATTGCGCTGACGACGCCATTGAAACGCAATGTTCAGGTAAATTTTCAACTCGGCGTGGCGGCGGCGCTAAACATTGATGGAAGCATTACATGGGGCAACGATGTGGGAAATATAGATGACGTGCGGACTTTCTCCCCTTTCTACCAGGGTACGCTCAGCGTACAATACCACATTGGACAGGATGTGTACCTTCATTTAGGACCTTCATACATACGAAGTATGACCAGCATTACAAAGAATATGGAGATCATACAGCAAAGTTTCGGCATACGTGCGGGCATCATCTTTTAAATTTGCGGCTATGGAATACGTGAATGTGATTTTACCGCTTGCCCTGCCGCAATTGCTCACCTATGCAGTGCCCGAAGACTTTTCAGGTAAAGTGTTGCCGGGCATGCGGGTAGAAGTAGAAGTAGGGCGAAAATATTACCGGGCGCTGGTGTATTCCTTGCAGGATGAGGCGCCGCAAGGCTTTGTCGTGAAACCACTCCGCCACGTGATAGACCTTATGCCGGTGGTTACGGCAAAGCAACTTGAACTGTGGAAATGGATAGCGTCCTACTACATGTGCACCATGGGCGAAGTGATGACGGCCGCACTGCCAAACGGTTTGCGCACCACATACAAACCAAGGACGGAAACGTTTGTCCGCCTGCATGAAAGTGTACAGCACGACGCGCTTTTGGAAAAAACGCTGAACACGTTGAAACGCGCTAAAAAGCAGGAAAAACTGTTGCTTGATTTTTTGGACTTGACAAATGGCGTAACAGATGCTACGGTTCCTAAGAAAATATTGATGCATAGCTATGGCGCATCCGTTGCGACGTTTAACGCCTGTGTGGAAAAACGCATTTTTGAAGTGGAACAGCGTGAAGTGGGACGTCTTGACCGGTCGGCTGTGGCTACGAAAAACATGCCGGTCTTGTCGGCCGCCCAGCAAACGGCTTATGAAGAAATAAAAGAACAGTGGCACGCGAAAGATGTGGTATTGCTACATGGTGTTACGGCATCGGGCAAAACGGAAATTTACGCTTCACTCATGGCAGCGGAGCTGGAGCGGGGTCGCCAAGTGCTGTATTTAGTTCCCGAAATCGCCCTCACTACGCAATTGATTGGACGCTTGCAGCAGCTTTTTGGGAACATCGTGGGCGTTTACCATTCAAAATACAGCGACGAGGAACGCGTGGAAATATATACGATGACAGGTGCGAATAACACTTCTCCGCCGGCTTCTCCGCCCCTGCAAATTATTGTGGGCGCGCGTTCGGCGGTGCTGTTGCCGTTTGCCAAACTTGGCTTGGTGATTGTGGACGAGGAACACGAAGCCTCTTTCAAGCAACTTGATCCTGCGCCGCGTTATCATGCCCGCGATACGGCCATTATGCTTGCCGCACAGCATGGCGCGAAGGTGTTGTTGGGCACAGCCACGCCCGCCGTTGAAACCTACTACAACGCCAAGTCGGGTAAGTTCGGCCTGGTAACACTCCCGGAACGCTTTCACCCTGTGCCGTTGCCTGCGATTGAGGTCATTGACAGCATCTCCATGCGAAAGAAAAAGCGGATGAACGGATTATTTTCACAACCGCTGCTTACGGCTATCGGAGAGGCTTTGGAGAAAAAAGAGCAGGTCATTTTATTCCAAAATCGCCGGGGATTTTCACCCTTCGTTCAATGTGCCGAGTGCGGGCACATCCCGCAGTGCAAGCATTGCAGCGTAAGCCTCACGTACCATAAACAACAGCATGCGCTGGTATGCCATTACTGCGGTTACACCGAGCGCTTGCAGGGACATTGCGGCGAGTGTGGCAGCGCCAACATACAAACCAAAGGTTTCGGCACGGAAAAAATAGAAGAAGAACTGCAACAATATTTTCCGGATGCTCGTCTTGCCCGTCTTGACCTGGACACCACGCGGGCTAAACATGCCTACCGGCGCATCATCCATGATTTTGAAACAGGACAGAAAGACATACTTATCGGCACGCAAATGGTGACCAAAGGACTTGACTTCGGACGTGTGAGTTTGGTGGGAATTTTAAACGCCGACAACCTGCTTAATTTTCCCGATTTCCGGGCGCATGAGCGCAGTTTCCAGTTGCTCACGCAAGTGAGCGGCCGCGCGGGGCGCAAGGAACGGCGGGGACGGGTACTCATTCAAACTGCGCAGCCCCACAATCCTGTGATCCATTTTGTGCAGCAATACGATTATCATGCCTGCTTCAACCTGCAATTGATAGAGCGGCATGAGTTTGCTTTTCCGCCTTACGTCCGCCTGATAGGGGTGAACATGAAACACACGAATGAAGCTGTGTTGCAACAGGCTGCCGCCCTGTTTAAGGAACATGCCGGAGCGGCACTGGGGCATCGCCTGCTTGGTCCGTTCCCACCGGCGGTGCCGCGCATACAGCGAAAATTCATTCTTTCTTTTTGGATACGCGCCGGCCGGCAGGACAACCTTCCGGAGGTAAAAAAGATGCTGGGACAGCACTTTGAACAGCTTCGCGCCCATCAGGGATGGAGCGGCCTTGAGTTTGCGGCCGATGTGGATCCGGTGTAACCGGGAACGTGTTGAGTGTTCTTGTTCCGTCGTTGTTCACATTGATGTGGAGATGCAGGGCGTCGGCGGGAAGAAGCGGGGCAATGAGTTCCGGCCATTCCACCAGGCAGGCGTGCCCGCTGAAAAAATATTCTTCATAGCCCAAGTCAAAGGCTTCTTCAAGTTTGTTGATGCGGTAGAAATCGAAATGATACACCGGATCGCCGTTGGGCTTGCGATATTCGTTTACCAGTGCAAAGGTGGGACTGTTTACTGTGCCGGTAATGCCCATGGCATTGCATATTGCCTTAATCAGTGTGGTTTTTCCGGCGCCCATGGCGCCATAAAAGGCAATCACCCTGTGCTGTTCCAGCAGCGGCAATAGCTGTTGTGCCGCTTGCGGAAGAGCAGTAAGTGTATCAATAGTTAGTGGGAATATCGTTTGCATATTCGGTGTGGAAGAACTCCAGATAATCTATTACCTGACCGGTTTGGGCCAGCAATTCGAGGTTGCCGGGCGTGATGAGCAGCCGGCGGAACGTTACGGGATCGAAGAGCGTTAATACCTTTTCATCGGCCAACTTCCGGGCATATTCCGCCGCATCCTGCCGGTTGTGAAACGATTTTACAAGAACAATGGCATAGCCTTTTGGAAGGTTGCGGATGGATGCTTCGTAATTTTGGTCGAGGAATTGTTCCGCATTGTATGACTCCAAGGCAAACAGCAAATCGTTGCCCGGTTTGCTCTCAAACAATATGGCGAAATAATGTTCACCCTCGTGGTTGGTCGTGTAATTGGTTTTTGTCACCATGCTGCTGTCGGCAGTAATTTGTGCGGGCGGTGCTGCGGGTTGTGTTGTAGTGTCGGTAGTGGTAGAGATAGTGGGCGCTGTGTACTGCAATGCTTTTTCATCTAACAAGGACAGGAGCGAAGTGGCCGTTTTTGCTTCTTCCGAATTGGGAAATTGTTTAACCAGACCGGTTAATGTTTGTTTGTACAGGCCTGCGTTTCCTGTCTGTGCAGTGGCAAAGGCATACAACAAGGCAATCTGTGGCTGTATAAGATTTTGCGGATATTGCTCATTGATTTGCATGGCTGCCTGCGCAGCTTCCACATAGCGGCCTTCCTGATATTTATTGAAAGCTTCCTC
>JAIRLC010000027.1 GCA_031259645.1 Prevotellaceae bacterium
AATATCGCCGTCCCTCACTATAGGCTCTACCACATAAAGACGGGCATAAATTAGTGCGCCATCCTCGAATTTTACCACATAACCATGACCGGATTCGCAGGCAACCGATTTATTAGAGCTGGCAGCAATAGTATAACCAGTCGAAGGTATAGACGTAATATTACCCAGTCCTTTCATTTCTCCCAAATCGCAAATGGAAATCTGGTAGCGATTGGAATTATATAAATATAAATATAAATTATCAGGACTAATCCATCCTATATAGCCTGCATCATAGTTTACATCCCTAATAATAATCCTTGTATCGGACGATATATTTGCCGTAATCGTTCCTTCCGGGTCTGGAACAACATGGTTTGGATCATTTGGATCATCATCCTTGCTGCATGAAACAGTTGCTGCGGCAAAGGCTGCTATCGCCAGCACGCTTGCCATGATTTTGAAAAATTTTGTCATAATATAAAATATTAAAAATTAAACTATAAAATAATTTTAGAACTTGTGTATTGCACTTACTAATAATATTTCACCTTTGCGCCTATAATATCGCCGTCCCTCACTATAGGCTCTACCACATAGAGGCGAACATCAATATCCACAGTATTAATCAACTTATACCCATCAAAGTAAGCGACCTCAAATTTCACGACATAACCATGACCGGATTCGCAGGCAACCGATGCATTAGAGCTGGCAGCAATAGTATAACCTGTCGAAGGTATAGACGTAATATTAACCAGTCCTTTCATTTCTCCCAAATCGCAAATAGAAACCTTGTTTCCATAGGAAGAATATAAATTAAAATTATCAGGACCAGTCCATCCTATATAGCCTATATCCATAAGAATAATCCTTGTATCGGACGATATATTTGCCGTAATTGTTCCTTCCGGATCTGGTACAGGTTGGTTTGGATCACTTGGATCATCGTCTTTACTGCATGAAACAGCTACTGCGGCAAATGCTGCTATCATCAGCACGCTTGCCGTGATTTTTAAAAGTTTTGTCATAATAGTGTTTTTTGTTTGTTTATTTTATCGTAAGAGCGAAAAATTTTTATCCCATGCATTGTTCATTGTGTTGCGTCATTCCGAGCGGAGCGGAGTCGAGGAAGCTACCGCGGTATGCGCTTGCGTCAGCCTAACTCTTAGTTCTTAATTCCTCCGGCGCGCCAGCACTGTCTACTGCAAATTATCGTGCAATATTAAAGGTTACGGTCTTTTGCCCTTTGTAGGCGCCTTTGCCATGAATGGTGAGCTCGGCCATGCCGACGTTGGTGTTGTTCTTGTACGTTATCGAGAAGTCCTTGCCCAGCGACAGGTTCTCGGTGGGCTTGCCCTCTTCGCGATAGTGCACCTTGGGGACTACTGTTATGGGGCGGCCGCTGTAGGGCTGCGTGTCGATAGGCTCAATCACCGTGTGGTCGCCTGCCCCAAGGTCCTTTGGCAGGTGGTGGATATACTTTCTGCGCAACTCGTTCATTTCGTTGAACAGCAGTTGCAGCGGGTCTGACGGCAGCGCGTCGAGTGTTTGTTCCATAACGTCGCAGAAACTGTTGTAGGCGGCCACCACCGTTTGCTTGACACTGGTGGCTGACGGCCCTTCGGCTTCGGCCATAGCTTCGAGGCGTTCGTTGTAGAGGAGATACAGCGCCGCGTTCCCGGCAAACAACCGGTTGACGATGTCGGTGAGCCCCAGCGTGGCGGCGGCAGCACCGGCGGCAGGGTTGCCGTTGTAGCGCTCCATGAGGATGTTGATTTGCGTGGTTTGGCTCGCCAGCGGCTCATGGCCAATGTTCCAGAACGGCTTGAGCAGTTCGAGGAGCGTGGCGCCGGCAGCGGCAATATCAGGGGTGCTGCTCTTGGCGGCGGTGGTGGCGGTACGCTTAATTTCGGCGAAGTCTGCGTCGCGCTGCTTGTCAGCTTCCTTGATTTTCGGGGTGAGCGCACTGGCGTGTTGCTGGTTCAGCAGCGACTTCAGCGTCTTGTTGGCAGCGTCGAGGCTGTTAAGCCGGGTATTGCCCAGCGTGCCCAGCGCCGGGGCTTGCGGGATGGCGGCCACAATTGTTTCATCGCACAATCCGGCGAGGTTGTCGAGTTTCAGGGCGTCAACCCTGAGGGAAATAAATCTTTTCATTATTATAGTTTTTAAAAGTTAGCGGGTATTGGTATGTTTTATGGCATTTGCAACTACAATTTCCTCCTTGCGGGTCTGATTCATGGAATTTGTAACTACAATTTCCTCTGTGCGGGTCTGATTCATAGAATTTGCAACTACAATTTCCTCTGTGCGGGTCCGGTTCATGGAATTTGTAAAATTTGTCTGTGAAAGTCAAACCATTTTTTTTTAATCCCGGATTAATAATCATTTGTTTCTGTTGGTTATACCTTATGTGTAGGCAGGTTTATTATTGAACCTATTCTTCCCCTTATTCTTTCCCTTCTTCCCCTTTTTCTTCCCCTCTATTTTTTAAAGTTTGGCGTGCAGACTGCGTTTTAGGCCTTAACATTTGACTTTCACAGTCAAACTTAGGAACAAATGTAGTAATTATTTGGAAACTACCAAAAAATAATGATTAACTAAGGTATGAATTTTTGTCATTCGTCAATCGTAATTTGTAATTCGTAATTTTTTATTATCTTTGCATTTAATTTTAAACATTTTAATCACCGCTCAATTATGGCACATTACCTTGACCCAAAAAACGACTTGATTTTTAAACGCATCTTCGGTGAACACAAGCACCTGTGCAAGAGTTTGCTCAACAGCATGCTACCGCTGGAAGCCTCGCAGCAAATTGTTGATTTAGAGTATCAGCAGCCGGAGTTAGTGCCGGAAATCCCTGCATTGAAGGACTCCATTGTAGATGTGCACTGCACCGACAACAGGGGGCGGAAATTCATCGTGGAAATGCAAATGTACTGGACCGACAGTTTCAAGAGCCGCGTGTTGTTTAACGCCTCCAAAGCATACATCAAGCAATTGGACAACGCCAAAGAGTATAGATTCCTGCAACCGGTGTATGCGTTGAGTTTCGTCAATGAAACCTTTGACAGCGATCCGGCAGTGTACTATCACGACTACAAGATTGTCAATATAGAGAACAGGGAAAAACAGATTGAGGGGTTGGAATTTGTGTTCATCGAATTGCCAAAATTCCGTCCCGGCAACAGGGCCGAGAAGAAGTTGTATGATTTATGGTTGACGTTCCTGACCCAAATTAATGAGGGGGAGGAAAAAGTGCCTCCGGCGTTGTTAGAAGAGGAAGTAACCAAAGAGGCGGTACAGTATTTGGAACGCAGTTCTTATAACAGGGATGAACTCGACGCCTATGACCGGTATTGGGATGTTATCCGCACCGAGCGTATGTACTACCTTGATGCTTTAGACGAGGGGCTGACAAAAGGCATGGCGAAAGGCATGGCGAAAGGCGAAGCCATTGGACTGGAAAAAGGCATGGCGAAAGGTCGTGCAGAGGGTTTGCAGGAAGGCATGCAGAAAGGCGAGGCTATTGGTCTGGAAAAAGGCTTGCGGGACGTAGTGCTTAACGCTAAGCGCAAGGGACTCTCCATAACACAAATCCAAGACATTACCAACCTGACCAAAGAAAAAATCGAAGAAATACTATTGCCACCGGTTTAAACCGCCCATCTTTAGCACATTTTTTTGTATCTTTGCTACACTATGGAACCACTGGAAGTAAATATACAATCGGAAATCGGGACGCTGGAAGCCGTACTGCTGCACGCCCCCGGCCCCGAAGTAGAAAACATGACGCCCAAAAACGCACAGCGGGCGCTGTATAGCGACATTCTCAACCTGTCGATTGCCCAAAAAGAGTATGAACAACTGGAAGGCATACTGTCGAAAGTGAGCCGCGTGTATCAACTGAAAGATTTGCTGTTGAAAGTACTGGAAAACCAAAAGGAACGGCAGGAACTGGTGGAAAAAATATGCGCCGCCGAGCAGGCGCCCGACTATTTCGACCTGCTGATGGACATGCCGGCGCGCACCCTGTGCCGCGTCTTGATTGAAGGCCTTCCGGCACGCATCGACAACCTCACCGCCTTTCTGAACGACGATTATTACGCACTGTTCCCGCTCTACAACTTTTATTTTACCCGCGACGCCGCCATGGTCGCAGGAACCCGCGTGCTGCTCGGGAAAATGGCCAATACCGTGCGTTTGCGCGAGGCGTTAATTATGGAAGCACTGTTCAAAAGTCCGCATTTTGTGGTGCAACAACTCATCAATCCCTATCATGCCGCGTCCGGTGCAAAAACGAACATTGAAGGCGGCGACGTGCTTGTGGCGCGCCACGATGTGCTGATTATCGGCAACGGCGTGCGCACGTCATCACAAGGCATTGATTTCATCCTGTCGCAACTGTGCAACAATCCCGACGAGGAGCCCATGCATGTACTGGTGCAGCAATTGCCTTCACAACCCGAATCCTTTATCCATCTCGACATGGTGTTCACGCTGCTCGATGTGGACAAGTGCATGGTGTTCGACCCGTTAATTTTGGAAGATAATCGCTACGAAACCATCCACATTACGGTGACTCGCGGAAAAGTGGAAAAAATAAAATATGTGCAAGGACTTCTTCCCAGTCTGAAAAAACTGGGGATTGACTTGGAGCCGGTGAGCTGCGGCGGCACAAAAGATGAATGGATCCAAGAGCGCGAACAATGGCACAGCGGCGCCAATTTCTTTGCCATAGCGCCGGGCAAAGTGCTGAGCTATGCCCGCAACATTCACACCCTTGAAGAAATGAGCAAGCACGGTTTCGACGTGATTAAAGCCGCCGACGTATTAACCGGCAAGGTAAACCTCGAGCATGTAAAACGGTGTGTGATGACGCTCGAAGGCTCGGAATTGCCGCGTGGCGGCGGCGGGCCGCGCTGCATGACCCTGCCCTTGCGCCGAAAACACGTGAAATGGTAACCCCCATGCAATTTGATTTTAATCTCGAAGAAGGAGCCATCATCCCTGTAGATAAGCCCTACGGATGGACGTCGGCCGATGTGGTGCGAAAAGTGAAATTCATGCTGCAAAAGGAAACAGGGCGGAAGAACATTAAAGTAGGACATGCCGGTACCCTCGACCCGCTGGCCACAGGACTTTTGATATTGTGTGTAGGCAAAGCCACGAAACAAACCGAACGGTTGCAGGCCGAAGAAAAAGAATATGTAGCCCACATCCGCTTGGGCGCCACCACGCCGTCGTTCGACCTTGAAAAAGAAATTGACCACACGTATCCGTTTGAACATATCACGCGTGAAGCGGTGGAGCAGGCGCTGCAACAACTTACCGGCACACAGGAGCAGGTGCCGCCTGTTTTTTCCGCCAAGCTAATCGACGGAAAACGTGCTTACGAACTGGCGCGGGAAGGCAAAGCAACCGAAATGAAACCTGCGGTGGTCACCATTTATGAATTGGAACTTCAACATTTTGCATTACCCGGATTAATCATTAGAGTAACTTGCAGCAAAGGAACTTATATACGGTCTTTGGCCCGTGATCTGGGCGTTGCCCTGCAAAGCGGGGGGCATCTTACGGACCTGCGGCGTACCCGCAGCGGAAAATACCACATTTCAAACGCTTGTAGTATCGCTGAAATAGAAAATATGCTCAAAAATTGGAAAGTCGAAAAAGATATTGTACCTTTGCGGCTTATATAAAATACAGGTATTTTTCTGTATATGAAACTTTCACATTTTAATTTCAAATTACCCAACGATCTTATTGCCAAATATCCGGCTAAGTACCGGGATGAATCGCGTTTAATGGTATTAAACCGGAAAAACGGCAAAATAGACCATAAAATTTTTAAAGATCTCATCAAATATTTTTCCGATGGCGATGTGATCATTTTCAATAATACCAAGGTTTTTCCAGCCCGCTTGTATGGGAACAAAGAAAAAACGGGCGCCGAGATAGAAGTGTTTTTGTTGCGGGAACTCAATCCCGATCAACGGTTGTGGGATGTATTGGTGGATCCGGCGAGGAAGATCCGCATCGGCAACAAACTTTACTTCGGTGAAGACGACGCCCTGGTGGCCGAAGTGATTGACAACACCACTTCGCGCGGCCGCACCTTGCGTTTTTTATTCGATGGCACCTACGAGGAATTTAAAAAAACCCTTTTCCTTTTAGGCGAAATGCCGCTTCCAAAATGGGTGCGCAAACAAGTGGAGACTATTGATAACGAACGGTACCAGACTATTTATGCGAAGCACGAAGGCGCCGTTGCCGCGCCGGCTGCGGGGCTGCATTTCAGTCGTGAATTGCTGAAACGTCTTGAAATTAAAGGGGTGGGCTTTGCCGAAATCACGTTGCACATGGGACTTGGGAGCTTCCGTACGGTAGATGTGGAAGACCTCACCAAACACAAAATGGATTCGGAACAAATTATTGTTTCAAAAGAAACCGTAGATATCGTAAATAATGCAAAATTAAATAAACAAAACGTATGCGCCGTAGGAACTACTGTGCTGCGTGCCATAGAAACCACGGTAACCACTCAGGGCTTGTTGAAATCTTATGAAGGCTGGACCAACAAATTTATTTTTCCACCTTACGATTTTAATGTGCCAAACCGCCTGATTACAAACTTTCATCTTCCCTATTCCACCTTGCTCATGTCGGTAGCAGCCTTTGGCGGCTACGAACAAACGATGAAAGCTTACGAAGTTGCCGTAAAAGAAAAATATCACTTCGGCACTTACGGCGATGCGTTGCTAATCATTTAAACGAAGGGCGTATGGGGCCCGATGAACTAAAGTACTATATTGCCCTGACATTAACTCCCGGCGTAGGGAGTATTCTGGCCAAGCGTCTTATTGCATACTGTGGCAGCGCTCAGGCTGTGCTTACCTCCACACGCGGCATGTTGCAGAAAATTCCCGGCATAGGAAGCGTGCTGGCAAACGACATTGCAGCGCAACAGCAACAAGCGCTAAAACAGGCCGAACACGAACTTCTTTTCATTGAAAAAAACAGGATAAAAACGTATTGCTACTGCGACAATGACTATCCCGAACGCTTGCGACACTGCGAAGATTCGCCTATCGTGTTATTCGCCAAAGGCAATATTGACTTCAACCGTACGAAGTTCCTCAGCGTGGTGGGCACCCGGCAGGCCACGCCATACGGACAAATGAACTGTGAAAAAATTATCGGGCAATTGGCCGAACGCGGACACAATCCCGTTATTGTAAGCGGTCTGGCCTACGGTATTGATATTTGCGCACACCGTGCAGCGCTGCAAAACAAACTCGATACCGTGGCGGTGATGGCTACCGGCTTCGACAAAATCTACCCTTCTTCCCACGCGGCCACCGCCCGTCAAATCACTGAACAGGGTGCATGGGTGAGCGATTTTGTGTCTGATGCTTTGCTCGACCGGAAGAATTTTTTGAAACGCAACCGCATTATTGCAGGACTGTCGGACGCTACCCTCATCATAGAATCGCGCATCAAAGGCGGCGCACTGGTAACGGCCGACATTGCCATATCGTATAACCGTGATGTGCTTGCTGTGCCCGGTCGCGTGGGCGACCTCGCTTCGGAAGGATGCAACGCCCTGATTAAACAAAACAGGGCCGCTCTCGCAGAAACCGCCGCCGACATAGAATATGTACTGGGATGGGAACAACCAACCGGCAACGCGCCGGCAAAACAAATGACATTATTCCATGACCTTTCCGATGAAGAAAAACAAATTTTCACCATACTAAAAGAGCAGGATACCGTTGGAATAGATGTGCTTTCATATCGTACCAATATCGCAATAGGACGGCTGTCGGCGCTGTTACTTCAGATGGAATTTAAAGGCATCGTGAAAAATTTACCCGGCAAACAATACACGCTAAAAAAATAATTTTTCAATATGATTATAGATTCACACGTACATTTATATATGGATGATTTTGCAGCCGATTTAGACGAAGTAATAGTGCGGGCACAAACAGCAAATGTACATAAATTCATTATTCCCGGTGTGGACAAAGCCTCTTTCGAGCCCATGATGAATGTGGTACGCCGGTATCCCGGCCTTTGCTTCCCTTGTGTGGGGCTGCATCCCACCGATGTGCGACACGACTGGCAAAATGAAATTGAATTTATGGAAAGTCAATTGAAGAAAAAAGAATTTGTTGCGGTAGGTGAAACAGGCTTAGACCTGCACCACAGCAAGGATTTTATTGCCGAACAATGTCTCGCTTTTGAAACGCAAATGCGTCTTTCCGTACAATATGACCTGCCGCTCATTATCCATGTTCGCGCGGCTTTTGATTTACTGTTCGACGTGCTCGACAAGGTCAAAGGGTTGCCGCTGCGCGGCGTTTTTCACGCATTCTCTGGTACTACAGAAATATTCAACCGCATCCGGCAATACGGCCATTTTAAAATAGGTGTCGGCGGCGTAGTGACTTTTAAAAATGCGGAACTTGCAAATGTGGTAAAAAATAGCGAACTTAGCGATATTATTCTCGAAACCGACGCGCCGTGGCTGGCTCCTGTTCCCTTCCGCGGGCATCGTAACGAAAGCAGCTATTTAAGTTATATTGTAACTAAAATCGCCGAACTAAAAGGTTGCACAAAAGAAGAAGTAGAAGAGGCTGCAACCCACAATACCATACGGTTGTTCAATATATAAAACGAAATAAAAAATACAGGCTCATCCGACTTATGACGAATATTCTTGTTATTTATACCGGCGGCACCATCGGGATGAAACAACATCACGAAACCGGCGTGTGGCAACCTTTCAACTTCGAACAAATTATAGAAGAAGTACCTGTCCTCAAAAAATTCGGATTTACTATTGATACCTTGAGTTTCGACCCTTTGATTGATTCCTCGGAAGTACAGCCCTCCTTTTGGGTGAAGCTGGCGCAACTAATTTCCGGCAACTATACCAAATACGACGGATTTGTGGTTCTTCACGGCACCGACACCATGTCCTACACCGCATCGGCATTGAGTTTCATGCTCGAAAATCTTGAGAAGCCCATCATCCTTACCGGAAGCCAACTACCCATCGGCATGTTGCGCACCGACGGGATGGAGAACTTGGTGTCGGCCATTGAAATTGCGGCGGCAAAAGAAAACGGACGCCCTTGCGTGCCCGAAGTATGCATATTTTTTGAAAACCAACTGTTCCGCGGCAACCGCACCACAAAAGACAACGCGGAACAATTCAAGGCTTTTCGTTCGGCCAATTATCCGGCGTTGGCCCATGCCGGCGTATACATTAAGTTTAATACGCCGGTCATTCAACACCCCACACAATGGGGCAAGCCTTTAAAAATCAACACCCACCTCGACAATAATGTGGCCGTTCTTAAAATTTTCCCGGGCGTCAGTCAAAAAATAATAGAAAGCATATTAAATACCAATAATTTGCGTGCCGTAATTTTGGAAACCTACGGCTCTGGTAATGCGCCCACCACGCCATGGTTTATCCACTCGCTGAAACGAGCCATAGACAGCGGCCTTATTCTCGTAAACATCACGCAGTGCGCCGCCGGAAGCGTTGAAATGGACAAATATGAAACCGGCATGGCGCTGAAAAAAGTGGGCGTACTTAGCGGCTATGACAGCACAACCGAAGCCGCTTTAACAAAGTTGTTTCTTTTATTAGGACAACAAAAAGATAATCATGTAGTTAAAAATTTATGGCAAAAAAATATTAGCGGAGAAATTTCTTTAATATAAAATTTTTCAAATTTTATTCGTATATTGCGGCTTAATTCAAAAGATAATTTATAAAAAAAAATAATAAAATTATAAAACCATGAAAAAACTGTTAATGTTTTTGACTTTTGTGGGTATCATGATGTTCTCTGTAAATAATCTGGCTGCCCAAAATGCTACAACATTTGAAGATGAAGTAGAAGTTCCTGTTCACCAACAGTTGAAAGTTAAATTTATTGAAGGTGGCCCGGCATTTATGAGCATTATTTTGCTTTGCCTTGTGTTGGGATTGGCGATCAGTATTGAGCGCATACTCTACTTGAACCTTGCAACCGTGAATACGCAAAAACTATTAAAAGAAGTAGAAACCGCATTGGCAACAGGGGGCATTGAAGCAGCAAAAGAGGTATGCCGCAACACACGAGGACCGGTGGCCAGTATATTTTATCAGGGTTTGAGCCGTGCAGACGAAGGGATTGAAATTGTTGAAAAATCAGTGGTTTCATACGGGTCTGTTCAGATGAACCAGATGGAGAGCGGCTTGTCATGGATTCAACTTTTCATTGCCATTGCGCCCATGTTAGGGTTCTTGGGAACCGTGATCGGGATGATTGCGGCGTTTGACTCTATTCAGGTTCGTGGCGATATTTCTCCGAACATTGTAGCCGGCGGTATCAAAATCGCGCTCATTACTACCGTAGCCGGTTTGGTGGTGGCTATTATTCTTCAGTTGTTCTACAACTACATCCTCTCAAAAATTGACAATTTGGTAACATCTATGGAAGATGCCTCCATTTCGTTGATTGACATTCTGGCAAAGTATAAATAATAAAGCGCTGCATATTATGAAATACAAATACATATCGATTAGCCTTATCGTTATTTCATTACTCATACTCCTTTTGTTTTCTCTTGATTCGGAAAATGCAGGTAAAGTGGGAATGTTTTTGACATGGGCTTACATTCTACTGGGAGTAGCCGTAGTAGCAGCCGTTGGGTTACCGTTGCTACGCACCATTCAGAATCCGGAGAAACTGAAGAAAGTAGGCATTTATGCGGGATTGGCACTGGTGGTGCTGGTTATTTCCATCCTGTTTTCTTCTTCCGATCCGGTTGTGGGTGTAAATCTTCCGGCGGAACCTTCTTCCAGCACATTGCTGTGGACTGACACGGGAATTATTGCTACATACATATTACTGATCGTGGCTTTCGGCTCTATCATTGCAGGTGGTATTATCAATATGAGAAATAGATAATTCAAAAAAATTATGGCAAAAAGAAAAAGAGAAGCAGGTGAAATAAATGCAGGCTCGATGGCCGACATCGCGTTTCTTTTGCTCATATTCTTTCTGGTAACAACAACCATGGACATTGATTCGGGGCTGATACGCCGTCTTCCCCCCATGCCCGATGAACACCAAAAACAAGATGACGCGAAGATAAACCGCCGGAATATTATGGTGGTGCTTGTCAATAGCCGCGATCACCTCTCGGCAGGCGGGCGGCCCATGGATATAAAACTCCTGAAAGATGCCGTAAAAGAATTTGTGCAAAACCCGTCGGAAGACCCGAAAAAAGCGGAAAAAGAAATAAAAGAGATTGACGGACTTGGCCCCTATCCGGTATCAAAAGCCGTTATTTCACTACAAAATGCGCGGGGTACCAGCTATAATGCTTACATCAGCATACAGAATGAATTGGTAGCCGCCTTTAACGAACTGCGTGATGAATTGTCAACGTCGCGCTTCGGTAAAGTGTATGCACGCCTTTCCGACGAGCAACAACAAATTGTGCGAAAGGCTATACCGCAAAACATCTCAGAAGCTGAGCCTGTAGATGTAGATATTGACGCAAATAAAAAATAACAAAAGAACCCGGATATGGCAAAATTCGAAAGAAAAGATAAAAAGAAACTATCGGCTATTAGCACAGCTTCTTTGCCCGACGTAGTGTTCATGCTGTTATTCTTCTTTATGACGGTAACCACATTACGCGAAACCGAACAATTGGTGGTGGTTGCGCTGCCCGAAGCCTCACAAGCAGCGAAGATTGGACGCAAAGACCTCACAAGCTATATTTACATAGGAAGTCCTGTACTCGGCTATCAACAGCAAATGGGCACCAACGCGCGTATTCAACTCAACGACGCATTCAGGGAAGTATCGGATATCCGCAATTTTATTGCGGCCGAACGCGAAGCGCTGAAAGAAGACGACCGTCAATTTATGACCACTTCATTAAAGGTAGATGTGAACGTGCGCATGGGCATTGTATCTGATGTGAAACAGGAACTACGCCGCAGTAACGCATTGACCGTTTCTTATTCGGCAAAAAAGAAAACGACGGAATAAGTTTCTTTTTTATGAAAAAATTATTAAAAGCGCTTATTTCATAAAAAATAAGTGCTTTTTATTTAGTAAAACACTATCTTTGCGAGCAAAGAAAATTATTACATGAAAAAGAATTTTTTACTTATCATTTGTTGCGGCCTGTGGCTTTTCGTGGCCTCCTCTTCATGCCAAACATCACAATCTGCGCCAAAAACACCGAAATATGTTTTTCTCTTTATCGGTGACGGTATGGGACTGGCGCAGGTAGCCGCCACCGAGGCATACCTGTCGGCAAAAGAAGGAACGGTTGGCAGCAAAAATTTACCGTTCAGCAATTTCCCTGTTATCGGATTAATGACCACTTTTTCGGCCAACCGGTATGTAACCTGCTCTTCAGCGGCGGGCACCGCGCTTTCCACAGGCAACAAAACAAACAACAACATGCTGGGCGTAGCGCCCAATGACGAACAATTGACCAGCATCACGTATAAAATCAAAAATGCCGGATACAAAATAGGCATAGCCACTACGGTAGGCGTGGATCATGCTACGCCGGCGGCGTTTTATGCCTCGGCCACCAGCCGCTCAAGTTACTACGACATCGCCCTGCAATTGCCGGCCACTAATTTTGATTTTTTCGCGGGCGGCGATTTTATTGAGCCCACCGGAAAGAAGAAAGACAAGCCCGACATTCATCGTGTTGTGACCGACGCTGGATATACCATTGTACGTGACCACAAAGCGGTGGCCGGTGTAAAGGAAAAAGTAATTTTGCTTCAGCCTGAGAATAAAGGCTCCGAACTTCCCTATGCCATTGAGCGCACCGGCGAAGACCTTACCTTGCCACAAATCACAGCGGCTGCCATTGCGAGTCTTGACAATGAAAAAGGGTTTTTCGCCATGATTGAAGGTGGGAAAATAGACTGGGCTTGTCATTCCAACGAAGGCCCCACAAGCATTTACGAAACTATTGACTTTGCCAATGCAGTACAATGCGCCATTGATTTTTATAACCAACATCCCGACGAAACGCTAATCATAGTCACGGCCGACCACGAGACCGGCGGCTTGGCGCTGACGATTGAAAATGGCGTGGACGGGCTTCGGCTGATTGATGAAAAAGCAAAGCCCAATGAAGTGAATGTAAAAAATTACTTAGACAAGAACGCTATAAAGGAAGAACGGAGACAGCGTACCGCCGAACAAAATAAAAAGACCGGGCTGGGCTGGGCATCTCACGGCCACACGGGAATACCTGTGCCGGTGTATGCCATTGGCGCGGGAAGCGAACTTTTCGGCGGAAAATTCGACAATACGGAAATCCCGAAACGCATTTGCCAGGCTATGGGCGTGGCATTTTAGCCGAAAAAAATCAGGTAATGATGCCAAAAATGGTTGGTATTTTTTTTGGAAAAGAAGTAACGTCACATTGAAGAAAAGAAGTTTTTAGAGGCGAATACATGAGCTATGAGCTTTGGCTAAAAAAGTCTATTTTTCATTGCTTTTGTAGAATAAATACCACTTGATATAGTTCCTGAAGTGCGCTTTTGATAATCCTCGATGAAGCGATATGTTTTG
>JAIRLC010000041.1 GCA_031259645.1 Prevotellaceae bacterium
CACAAACAAAATATTTTTTCCGGCTTTCACCGCTTCACGTGAGCGTAATTCAAACATCATCCGCATGGCTTCGGCAGCGGCCGTGGCCTCATCAAGCAACGAACAGTTGGCTATGGCAAGACCGGTGAGGCTCGACACCATGGTTTGGAAATTCAACAGCGCTTCCAAACGCCCTTGCGAAATCTCGGCCTGATAAGGGGTGGAGGAGGTGTACCACGACGGATTTTCAAACACATTGCGCAGCACCACAGGCAATATAGCTGTGCCGTACCAACCCATGCCGATAAACGAGCGAATGATTTTATTTTTCGCCGCAATGGACTTTAACCGGTTCAAGTATTCATATTCACTCACCGGCGCATCCAGAAGCAACGGCGCTTTCAAGCGAATATTCTCCGGCACGGTTTGACTGATTAATTCTTCCAAAGAAACTGCGCCCACAGTTTGCAACATTTGCTCAAGTTCTGTTTTCCGGGGGCCGTTGTGTCGATGCACAAAAGTATCAAATGACATAGTTTTCGGTATCTTTAATATACAAATATAACAATTTTTTCCATAATTTTAACAAAAATTCGCGCCTTCATTTTATACATAAGGGTATCAAATAATTATATTTTTATGTTAATAGTTTATTCCATTTTTTGCTTTTCAGGTTGTAGTTTTTTTGTAACATTGCACCCACAATTGAAATCTTAAATTAAATTTATGGTAAATTTAGGAACAAAAATTAGAGAATTAAAAGAACGGCAGGAAAAGGCTATTCTGGGCGGTGGAAAGAAAGCCATTGCCAAGCAAATCGCCATGGGGAAACTTCCCGTTCGCGATCGGATCAATGTGTTGTTGGACGAGGGCTCATTCCATGAGTACGACTTGTTCATTGCACATGATGCGCGCGAGTTCGGCATGGACGGTAAAGAACTTCCCGGCGACGGGGTAGTGATCGGCACCGGTACCATTCACGGACGTTCGGTGGCTATTTATGCACAAGACTTCACGGTGGCGGGCGGGTCATTAGGCTCCATGCATGCCCGCAAAATTGTAAAGATGATGGACTACGCTTTACGGATGCGCATCCCGCTGATTGGCATCAACGATTCGGGCGGAGCGCGTATTCAGGAAGGGGTAAATTCATTGGCCGGTTACGGCGAAATTTTCTTCCGCAACACGTTGGCCAGCGGCGTCATTCCGCAAATCTCCGTCATTCTGGGGCCTTGCGCCGGCGGTGCGGTGTATTCGCCTGCGCTCACCGATTACGTGTTTGTGGTGGAAAATATTTCGAAAATGTTCATCACCGGGCCCGAAGTAATCAAGTCGGTGCTGGGTGAAGAAATTAGCATGGAAGAACTCGGCGGTGCGCGTGTACACAGCGAAATCACCGGCAATGCCCATTTCTATGCGCTGACCGAGCAGGAATGTTTCCAACAAATTAAAACGTTATTGTCATACATTCCATGGAACAACGACAAGCACAGTCTTCATCTGATAGAAGAAAAACAACCGCTGAAAAAATACAATATCGAGAAGATTGTTCCGGTTGATCCGACAAAGCCTTATGATGTGCGCGACATTATCCGCGCCGTAGTGGACGGGTCGGAGTTTTTTGAAGTACAGGAAAAGTGGGCAGCCAATATCGTAACCGGATACGGACGCATGGGCGGACGCACTGTGGGCTTTGTAGCCAACCAGCCGCTGGTGATGGCCGGTGTGCTCGATTGCGACTCGTCCGATAAAGCCGCACGCTTCATTCGCTTCTGCGATGCATTCAACATCCCCATTGTAACGATGGAAGACATGCCGGGCTACTTGCCGGGTATTGATCAGGAACACGCGGGGGTGATCCGGCACGGTGCGAAAGTGTTGTATGCTTACAGCGAAGCCACTGTACCGCGCATTACCATTATCCTGCGCAAGGCGTATGGCGGAGGATATATCGCCATGAATTCGCGCCACCTGCGCGCCGATTTTGTGTTTGCCTGGCCCACGGCCGAAATTGCGGTAATGGGGCCCGAAGGCGCCGCCAACATTATTTTCCGCAAGGAAATTACGGAAGCGCCCGACCCCGAAGCGACGCGCAAACAAAAGGTGGAAGAATACAAAGAAAAATTCTCTAATCCTTATGTGGCCGCGGCAAAAGGGTACATCGACTCGGTGATTGAGCCGAAAGATACCCGGAAGTTTATCCTGCATGCCATCAATGTGTCGAAAGATAAACATGTTGGCCGGCCGAGTAAAAAACACGGTATTCCACCATTTTAAACGTTTGGCTTATGAAAGAAGACAACACAACAATCCTGCCGGAAAGTCCGGAACCCGAATACAAAACGTTACGGATTTTTGAAGAAGGGCGGAATTATAAAACGACATTCACCAAAAAATATCAAACCCGCAAGCCGTGGGTTAAGCCCAATCCCGAAGAGATAAAAACGTTTATTCCCGGATCGGTGCAAAAAATATTGGTGAAAACAGGACAGGCGGTGAAGGCCGGCGATGAGTTAGTCGTTTTTGAGGCCATGAAGATGCACAACATTATTCGCGCGCCTTTTGACGGCAAAATAACCGCCATTCCGGTGAAGACCGGCGATAAATTACCCCGCGGCGCCATCATGCTGACCATTCAACAAGCCGTTCCCGAATCTAAAAAGAAAAAGACAATGTGCTAATGTGATTAATGAACACAAGTTAAGCGAAAAGGGTAAGGCGTTAAGCGAAAAAAATAGATAATAGAACATAGATTTTTAGACAATTTAATTATATTTGTATAATATTCTAAAAAACTATTGTTTATGTTTTGTAAGAAAATTATCGTTTGTCTGCTGCTGGCACAAGCTGCATGGGGGCTCCGGGCACAGGACGCTACAGTGCAGGACATTTTCCCTGCATTTCAAACGCCGGTGAAATACCCGGCGCTGACGCCCGACGGAAAATACATGGTCTTTCTGGCCGGCGACGGGACAACCGTTACGGCCTATGAAACGCACCGGGACAACGACGCATGGATGCCCCCCGCGCCGTTCGATTACATCAACCGGCTAATTACCCAAACGGGTCATGAAGTGGGCGGTTTTTCGTTCAACCACGATGGGACGACGCTCTATTTTCATGCCAAAATAGATTCGGAATATTTCGATATCTTCTCCGCCCGGAAAACCAAGCAGGGCTGGAGCATGCCGCAACGTGTGGGTAAACCTGTTTCGGCGGACGCCGATTTATTTTCACCGACCATTTCCTCAGACAATAAAACCCTGTTTGTATTACGGGCAAAGCCTGTCAATAAAAAAGAAGAGGCCTGCAAAGAGTTATTGTTATTCGAAAAAGACAAAGAAGGACAATGGGCCGGGCCGAAATACCTGCCCAACGAATTTAATACCGGCTGTCAGGAAACGCCGTTCTTCTGCGCCGATAACACGATGCTGCTCTTTGCGTCGCGGCGTGTGGGCGTGGACAAGGAAGGCAAGAAAACCTCCGGCGAGGACTACGACCTCTATTTTGCCCGCCGGATTGACGAGAATAGCTGGTTTTATCCGGTGTTCGCAGACGGTTTGAATACGGACAACGACGATTTGTCGCCAATGCTAAACAGTGCGGGCGATTATTTTTTGTTTACCACCAAAACGAAAAAATCGAAAAAGCAACCGCAAAAAATATATGCCGCTCCGCTACCCTCCGACGTCAAACCAGCCAAGACCTTTGCCTTGTCGGGCGTTGTTACGGATTTGTACACCAAGCAACCGGTCGAAGCAAAAATTGTCGTGCAAGACGCTGTTACATCCGTTACCAAAGGCGAGTTCCTCTCGACGGATGAAGGGCTTTACTCGATTATCCTGACGAGAGGCTCATTCTATAAAATTGATTTTTCCAAAGAAAATTATTCCCATACTTTTTATTACAAAGACTTGACCGGCAGCAGCGGCAAATGGCAGGAAACATTCGATGTTGTGCTGTTCGACAAGGTGAATCTGGAATTGAATATCTATGACAACGAGTTGTTCTATCCCGTATCACCGACCGTCCTGCTGTCCGATTCGCTGACGCAGCAACCGGTGGAGCGGCAACGTATTGAGAACGTATCGACCGGGAAATACAATTGCCGGCTGGATGTTGGGCATACGTATAAAATCCGCGTGGAAAGTGAAAATTTTAAGCCTTACGAAACTTATTTCGACTTGCGCACCGATGTAGTGTATAGTAATTTCGAGAAAAGCCTCGAACTGCAAGCGGCCCGGAAAATGCTTACGCTGAACATTACGAACAGTGACGGCGTGTCCATCTTGCCGGTGGATATTGAAATTGCAAACCTGAAGCGCGACGAAAGCGGTGTGACATTGGTCAGCTACAATGAGAGCGGCCACCCCGTCCTCTCGTTGCGCACCAACGACAATTATGAATTGAACGTAACGAAAAAAGGTTTTACGTATTTTAATACCGGCTTGAATTTTGAAACAGTCCGCCCCGAAAAGTTGGACATCATTATGGATTCGCTGACCACGCAGACGAAAATGGTCTTCAACAATATCACTTTTGAAACCAACTCGGCGGAGTTGAATGCGGAATCGTTTGCGGAGCTCAACCGCCTCGTGAAGTTTATGAACGACAATCCCGCTATCCGGATTGAAATCGCCGCGCATACCGATGATGTGGGTTCGAACGAACACAATTTAAGGTTGTCGAACAAACGCGCCGCGTCGGTAGTGAATTTCCTGACGGAAAACGCCATTTCCAAAGAACGCTTGCAAACAAAAGGATATGGAGAGTCGCAGCCTGTAGTGCCGAATGATTCTGCGGAAAACCGCGCCAAAAACCGCCGCGTGGAAATACGCATCATTGAATAGTTAAGCATGAAAGTAATGATTAGTGGTTAATTGAAAATTAGAAATCAAAAATTATGATACGGAAATTTATCGTTTGTATGTTTCTCCAATCGGCGGTTTTGTGCGCCGCAGGACAACCGAAATATAAAGATGTGTACGAATCCATCAAAACAATGAAAGATTATGAAGCCTATCAAACATTGTTCAATTATCAGTTGGCGACAACGTCTAAAGACTTCGTAAATGTCAATGGCTACTACCAGATGGGACTGATAGCCCAGCGGATGATGCGCCAGTACGACCCCTTCCTGCAATCGCAGAACACGGCGCAATGTATTGCCGATGCGATTACTTACCTGTCGCTCACGCTGCACTATTTCGACGAAAAGGAGGCGAAGAAAAACGGCGCCTATTATCAAGGTGTATCCGGCGCTTTGACTTACGAAAATATCAAAAAAGATATAACAGACCGGTTGGCGGATGCGGCAGAATATAAAAAACAGTTCGAACAAAATTTAATATACCTGACTAACAGCATTCATAAATACAATGCGTGTATCGAAACGTTCGGCAACATCAATGAACAAAATAGCCGCCTGAACGATTTGTATTTTTTGGCGGACGATGCGTTGAAGAAAAACCTTGCCGACCTGCAAACTAATTTTGATTCCACGCTTTATTATGTGGGGAAATTAAAAACGTCGCTGGAAAACTATCCGATGGCGGGGCACCAAATCAATTATTCGTTGTCGCCGGTTTCGGAATACCGCCTGCACGGACTGACCGCTGCGAACTTTCTTGCAAAAGAAGTGAAGCTGTGGAATTTCACATCATGGATTGACTCATTCACTAAGGTGCTGACTACGGACGTTGCCTTCCTTTACCGGAAAGCGGAAGAAGTGTATCAGGCCAACCAGACGAACATTACCCGCCTCGACCGTCTTGACAACGCGGGCATTGCGCCCGGCGGGTATGCGATAGATCCGCTGGTGATAAATAAAATTTACCAATACGATTTTAACTCGGTAATGGCGCCCTTTTTGAAATATCAGGAAGAAAAAATCAACCTGCTTTATCACCACGCCGGCAACGTGGTTGATAAAAGCTTGCCGGCTTTGCACCACTGGGCAAAATCGCCCGGCCACTACTTTGAGTTAATCGCCCAAAAGCAAGCGGTGGATAGCGCCTTGCGGCTGACAACGGATAAAGCGACGCCGGAAGCTGTGAAGAAATACCGCGCGTTTTTTGAAACCCATTACAAGGGTTTTGACGGATTCAAGGCGTACCTTAAAGATGAGTCGGCAAGCAACGATTTGTTCCTGCACACGGCATTGGACATATACAAGAACAATGTGCTGGAATCGGCGGAAGCCGGCGAAACAGATAAAATAGCATATAAAAACGAACCTTTCTACACCGGGCTTATCACGCCCGGCAAGACCGGCGACGCCGGCTACTTCATTCATGCAAAAACAGTGTTGCCAAATAAAAAGATTTTCGTTACCGGTTCGTACGTCAATAAACAGGCGGAGTTCATCGCTTTCGCCGCCCTGCTGAACGACAGCGCCGCAATTGAATGGGTAAAACTGTTCGATAAGAAAGGCGAAAATAACAGGGGACTGTTGACCGCACAGGCGGATAACGGCTTTGCGGTTGTTGTAACCGCCGGCAACGACAATGAAACGGCAAACTATCTGTACCTGTTAGACCCCACCGGCGCAGTTAGGAAGAATACCAAGCTCGCCGCTACAAGTATTCCCCGCAAACTGATGTATGACGACATCAATGAAACTTTCCTGCTCGCGTTCAAAGGCCATTCACTCCTGTCCTACGACAGCAGCAGCGACGCCCTGCAACTGTACCGGCTGAAATCCGATTTGTCGGATGATTGGAAAACAGACGTGCCGTTCACCGGTTATGTATTAAACATCATCAAAACAAACGACCAGTTGTATATATACGGCGCTTGCAGCGAACTGACCGGTGCAGCGGGCAACAGCCTCTCTGCCGGCGACAAGAAAACCGTTGCTTTTGTTGCCACAGTGGACGCCGGCGGCCGGCGCCTGACGGAGGAACTCTTCCACGCGCCTTTTTCGTATTACCCGCTGTACGTGTCCAAAATCAGTAACGAGTATGTGGATATGATAGCCGTCAAGGACGCCTCGCCGGGCGACAATGCTGCGAAAACTAGCCCGTCGTATTACCTGATTATTTCCGCCGGCAATAAAGTTTATTACCGTTATTAGGCTAATGTTCATTTGCCACACAGTTCCGGCTACGGCCTCACCCCCCGGCAATGAAAAAAGCGGCTGTTCAATTTGAACAGCCGCTTTTCCATTCCAGTCTTGCAAGATTGCCTTTTCCGTCCGGAAAGACACAGGGTTTGCAGAAGGAACGGCGAAAAGGCAGTGAGATGTTACCTTCCCGTTTTCAATCCAATTTATTTATTGTGTTTTCATGTTAAGCGTAAAGCGTTAGGCGTTAGGAGAGCCGCGCAATTTGCGCGGCTTTACTGTAAACCGCAGGCGAAGCGAAGCGCCGCCTGCGGTTATGGGGGTCGCGTCCCTCCGGGCATCACTTACATCATACTTCATCCTTCATCCTTCATCCTTCATCCTTCATACTTCATACATCATACAT
>JAIRLC010000055.1 GCA_031259645.1 Prevotellaceae bacterium
CATTCCGGCATTATAAATTTACTTGGGATGCATTTTATTTCGAAAAATATTATCAGTAAAGCGTTGGGGAAATTTTATGCATCCCTCTTCGAGCTTCGGCAAACAAGCGATTACAGCGATTGGGTAGCTATTGAGGAGGACGATGTGAGAAACCTTATACAACCGGCAGAAGAATTTATCGATACACTTGAAAAACTTATTTTTGAAAACACTGTTCGGCGGAACGTCCCCAGTTCGGCGTAGCACTTTCGCTACGTTACCTGCCCGCAAATTGCGGGCGGTTTGCTTATTTCACCGCATCAATTTTTTTGGTAATGGGGAACGTGGGTCTTGTTATCGTAGAAACTGCCGCACGCTGTGACGGCCTGATGTGCCGGTTGCACACCTCATAGCGCGTTTTAGGCCGCAGGGCGTCATGCCACGCAAAGCCCTTGAGCCGCTGTTTTTCACGCGACACATCGTCGAGCGGGTGCATGTCGTCTTTTATCTGGGTCAAATACCTTATCCGGGCAACTTTCCGGTTTTTGATGAATATTTTCATGTTGGTGCTTTCCGCAAAATTAATATTCACCAGCACGCTGTCTTCATCCATAAAGAAAATAGTTTGGACGTTGGCCATGACGTCCATCAGGTAAATTTCATTATCTTTAAAATACGCAAACATGTCGCGACTTTTTATCTGGTTGTAGTGTATGGAGTCTTCTTCCGAAACCATAAAGGCGCTGCCCAAAAACTCACCGCGATACAAGGCGCTGTCTTTTGAAATAAACCGTATCTTGTCGGCCGATATTTGGTTGTTTGTGTTCCACAACACCGGATTATAAAACATTTCCGTTAAGGTGTCATTCACAAAAAAGACCATGGAATCACATACGGCTTGTCCGTCGTTACGGTATATTTTTACGGCACGGTAGGCATAAAAATATTGCAACACAGAGTCGATTACCGGGGCCGGCGGTGTTGCGGAAGTATCCACCACAGCAGGTTTGCGCGCAAACATCGCGGAATAGACCGGCGACGGCGTTTTTTTCGGAATTTCCGCACGCAAGCGACGGAGGTCTTTCTGCAAACTGTCAAGCGCCATGATGCCCAAAAACGGTATGGGGCGCGGCGGCATGATGGTATCGGGCGCCACAGTAACACTGTCGGGCGGCATCACTTGCTGCAGCGCAGTGGTATCAGGCTGTCGCAATATGGTGGTGTCAATTTGCTGCACCGCTGCGGTGTCTATCTTTGACGTATCGATACCGTAAAACGCCGGATTTTTTAACGAAATATATTTCAAAGTATCGGCGCGCAAAAACACAGTGTCGCGTTTTATGCGGTGATTTTCATCTTCCTCTTCTTCATAATAAGCCATAGAGGGGTTGCGGGTTACCGAAACATCCTGTTCGTTCAATAAATGGGCTTCATCGCCGAAAACGAGTAGCGACCGCGTGGTGTCGAGCATCTGAATATTCCTGTAGAGGTCGCTTTTCCCAATGGTGCGTTCATAAAAAATACTGTCGGCCCATATCTCCTGCTTTTCCGACAGGACGTACGCATCCTGCGCGAAATGGAAATAATCCCTCGGCCGGTCGTACCACCCGCGCTTGCACGACAGATAGCCGTCTTTGTGCCATATCGAGGTAGAACTCAAAAATACGGCGGTTTCCGTTTGCGTGTAATAATGCAAGGAATCGGAATGAATGTCATACGTGTCGTTGTGCATTTCCACTTCGCCATGGAATTTCGCCAATTTCAAATCCGAGTAATAATATCCTTTTTTACTCTCCAGCACATTCTCCTTATCGGCCAACGTACCGCCGCCAAAGAAATAGCCCACATTATCCTTGGTATTATAATCCAAATTGAACGTGCGCAATATCGCCGAACTGTCTTCCAGCCTGACCAGTTTTCCGCGCACACGGGCGAGGCTCGTGTTGCCGTCATAATACAGCGTATCGCCGTAAAGCCTTGTGGAGTTTTTAATGATATACACATGCCCGAACGCCTCTACCACGTTCTCCGATGAATAATGATACATACTGTCGCAGGTCATTATGGCGTCGTTATGTAACAACTGCACGTGGCCAATTAAACGGTTTCCCGCCCGGCCGCTAAACGGAAGGCTTTTCGCCTTGTCGGCATGCAAAATTTTCACAAGTTTCCGTTCTCCCGGACTCTGTGCCGGAAGCATAACGGTAATCAGCACACCTGCCAATAAACAACGCCAGCGAAGCCCCTTCATGTTGCAAACATTATTTTATCCAGCCCTCGCGCTGAAAAGTACAATCTTCGAACATGGGGTCAATGCGTATATATGTGTAAATTTGTTTTTGTTTGATCCACTCGTTCAGTTCTTCCGTTCTCCGCCCTTGCTTGGCAATATCCTGAATCACGGTGTAATCATCCGTAATGTTTGCCGTATGCGAAGGAATCAGTTTCTCCAGTTGAATGATTTTATATTGCGTATTGCCTTTTTTATCTACGGTCTCAAAAGGTTGTGAAATATCGCCGGGCTTCATGTTGCGCAACATGTTATAGTCCGCAGGGTTTAACATATCCTTTTCAAAATAGGGGCTCAGTGTATTTTCATTCACCACTAAACCGCCATTAAGGTTGGTGGTAAAATCTTGCGAAAAACGCTGTGCCGCCACAGCAAAAGTCATGCTGTCTTTGCGCACCAAATCGGCAATGCTGTCGAGCGTATTAAAAGCCCCCTGGCGTTTGTCGGAATCATATTTAGGTTTCATCAGAATATGCCGGCAATTAAACATGTCGGTTCCTTCTTTCGAAATCAACTGGATAATATGAAAGCCGTATTCTGTTTCCACAATTTGCGAAACCTGATCGGGCTTTAAAGATAAAGCCACATCAGCGAAGGCAGGCACGAAGTTCTGTGCCGACATCAAGCCCAATTCCCCACCACGCCGCGCCGAAGGGTCTTCGGAATAGAGCACCGCCAGCGTACTGAACTTTTCACCGTTCAGTATCCGCTCACGCAAGGCCAACAACTGTTCCCGCACTTCAAATTTGGCATTTCCGGCCGGCGGGTTAATTACAACTTGCCTGATCAAATATTGATCGGGAATAACCGGCAAGCTGTCTTTCGGCGTCTTCTTGTAAAACCGTTCCACATCCGCCGGCGATATCGGTGCATCCTTCATCAACTTCATCTGCATAAGTTGTGTGAGTATTTGCTCACGCACCGGCTCTTGCCAGTCCTGTTTAAGTTTGAATATCGGTTTTTTAAAATATTCTTCCGTGGCTTTTTCTCCGCCGAGCTGCGTCATAATCCCACGCAAACGCCGCTCCAACTGTTCCTCCACTGTGGCGTCGTCGGCCTGCAAACTGTCGATACGCGCCTGAGCCAATAATAATTTTTGCAGCAACATGTTTTCGAACACTTCGCAACGGATGTTTTTATCAGACACTATGCCTTGCACACGCATCATCATTACTTCCGATTCCACATCGGAATACAGGATCATTTCACCGCCCACCACTGCCGCAACTTTATCAATCAGCCCATTTTGCGCTGAAAGCGTAGTGCTGAAGCAAAAAGTGAACAAGAATAATCTCAAATTTTTCTTTATAGCGCACATTCTATTCATCAATGTAAATTTTTAGCCGTTTATAATCCAATGCTTCATTGTATGCGGAATTTTCAAGATTTTTGATCAGGTCGCGTTTTCTCTTGCCGATGATTAAATGCGCAATCGCATCTCTGACATGCGCCAAAGGCGCCACGTCGCCTTCTTTCTTTACGGTACGGAAATTTAACAGGTAGAGATATTGTTCATCCATCATTTCCAAATAGCCGTTTTCTTTTAAAGACTGGCTGCATTGTTCGGCCGTAAAAGTTGTTTTTTGCGCAAGGAAATCCACATCGACCCACTGGTCATTAAAAAAGTCGCACACCGCTTCTATTTTCGCACACAAACTATCAAGTTTTCTCATATTTTCATCTTTCGCCGTACGGGCATAGCGTTTTATGGTTGCCGTTCCGGGAGCGTCTTTCCTTATCTTCACGTAGATGGCCTGCACATACGGCACAGTAAGCGGAAAAATTTCCGCATGCTGTTCATAAAATAATTCTATTTCCTCCTGACTGATGACCGTATCTATTTTCTGTTCCACATAATGGTTTTCATAGCGGTAAGACAAGAGCGACAAACGATATTCTTCCAATTCACGGCTTACGTCTTTCTGCTCTTTATCCAAATACAATTCCGCTTTAGCGGCTATAAGATATTGGCGCGCCCAGGTATTGATATATTTTTTCAATAGCTCAATGCTGTCTTTTTTGTTGATGTCACTTGGAAAAATAGTAGATATGTTTGATAAAAAAAGTTTCTTGTCATCTATTTCGGCCACAATAATATCATTTGCCCCTTGCTGTTTCGTCGGGAAGAAACTACAGGACATCATACACAACAAACCAACAATATAACTTATTTTTTTCATTACCGACTATAGTTTGGCGCCTCGCGTGTAATAGTTACATCATGCGGATGGCTTTCAATTACACCGGCAGCCGTAACACGAATGAACGAGGCTTTTTTCAAATTTTCAATATCTTTTGCTCCGCAATATCCCATCCCCGCACGCAACCCACCAATGAGCTGGTAAAAAACTTCCGACAGGGAGCCCTTGTAGGGCACTTGCGCCACAATACCTTCCGGCACTAATTTCTTCACATCATCTTCCATATCTTGAAAATAGCGGTCTTTAGAGCCTTCCTGCATGGCTTCCAGAGAGCCCATGCCGCGGTATGACTTGAATTTCCGGCCATTCAAAATAATAGTTTCGCCGGGCGATTCCTCCACTCCGGCAAACAGCGACCCAATCATTATCGTATCAGCGCCGGCGGCTATGGCTTTGACCACATCACCCGAATAACGAATACCGCCATCGGCAATAATCGGAACGTCCGAGCCTTTAATTGCCTTTGCCACCTCATAAATGGCCGTAAGCTGCGGCACGCCCACACCGGCTACCACGCGGGTGGTACAAATTGCGCCCGGCCCGATACCCACTTTTACCGCATCGGCGCCCGCTTCCACAAGAAGTTTTGCCGCCTCGCCGGTGGCGATATTTCCCACCACCACTTCTATGTGCGGATATTTCTTTTTGACTTCTTTCACTGTGTTCACCACACTCATGGAATGTCCGTGCGCCGTATCAATCACTATGGCATCGACCTCCACCTTTATGAGCGCTTCGATTTGCGGCATGGTGCGGGCATTCACGCCCACGCCGGCAGCCACGCGCAGGCGGCCTTTGGCATCTTTGCTTGCCGTGGGGTTATCCTTGATTTTGGTAATATCCTTAAACGTGAGCAAACCCACCAGCCGGCCTTCGTTATCAACCACCGGCAATTTCTCTATTTTGTGTTTTTTCAACAACGCGGTGGCCTGTTGCAAATCGGTGCCCTGCGGTGCAGTGATAAGGTTTTCCGAAGTCATCACCACAGCCACCGGCGTGGACAGGTTGTCCTGAAAGCGCAAATCGCGGTTGGTGACAATGCCTGTCAGATGCCGCTGTGCATCCACCACCGGGATGCCGCCAATTTTATTTTCATGCATCAAACGAAGCGCGTCGCCCACTGTGGCGTCGCGAAGGATGGTCACCGGATCGAAAATCATACCGTTTTCCGCCCGTTTTACTCTCCTCACCTGCTCTACCTGTTGCTCAATACTCATATTTTTATGGATCACGCCAATGCCGCCCTCACGCGCCATGGCAATGGCCATGCCGGCTTCCGTAACGGTGTCCATGGCGGCAGAAACAAGCGGTGCACAAATCTTAATGTTCCTTGAAAATTTTGTAGCCACCTGCACCTCACGAGGCAATACGGCCGATTTGGCCGGCACCAGCAACACATCATCAAAAGTAAGACCCTCTTTTGCAACCCTATCGTTCATGAAAGACATGATTTTATTGTTTAAAAGAGCAAAGGTAGTAAAAGAATGTGAATTATGCTAATCGTTTAATCTTCCTTGCCACGTATTCCGTTCCTCAAGGCGGCGGTCGAGCAAACGCAAGAGTTCCACATTGCGCAATTTGCCCCACGGCAGGGCATCCACAAACTTTGGCGGCGTTTCATTCACAAACCGTTCTATAAGGATAGCGGGCGACAGGCGTTCTAAAAAGTCAACGAAAAAATCGATGTAATCAGCCAGCGAAAATTCAACAAAATATTCGGGATGAGCGGTGTGTTCTCGTTCCATAGCCGTTCCCTTAATAATTTGCAACTGGTGAAATTTAACGGAAGTGAGCGGTAATGTGGAAATAATTTTTGCAGCCGAGAGCATGTCTTCCCGCGTTTCACCGGGCAATCCGAAAATAAAATGGCCGCCTGTGCGGACGCCGCGCGCGGCTGTAGCTTCCAGCGCCCAACGGGCATCGGCAAATGTGTGCCCGCGGTTAATGCGTGCCAACGTACCGTCGTAGCACGACTCTATGCCATATTCAATTTGCACGAACCGGTTTTTGGAAAGTTCCGCAAAATAATCAAGTTTTTCATCGTCCACGCAATCGGGACGCGTTCCCACCACAATTCCCTCGATTTGAGGATGCCGCAACGCCTCCTCATAAATCACCTTTAATTTTTCCAAAGGGGCGTAGGTGTTGGAATACGATTGGAAATACGCCAAAAACCGGCGGGCGCGCCGGTAGCGCACCGCATGAAAGCGTATGCCTTCTTCAATTTGCCGGGTTATGCTTTTTTGCGGGTCGCAATACGAAGGGCTGAAAGCCTTGTTATCGCAATACGTACAGCCGCCCCGCGCCTTTGCGCCGTCGCGGTTGGGACAAGTAAATCCCGCGTCAATGGTTACTTTTTGTATCCGTTCTCCGAAGTGTTGCTTAAAGTAACCGATATAAGAATTAAAACGTTGATGAGGGGCTTCGGGCAAGATTTTATATCTTTACTTTTACGATTATCTTACGGATTACATCATCGCTAATCATCGGGGCGTGGGCGTCGTACGGGAAAAAGATGACAATATGCTCCGGCACCAGCGTAAAAAATACGTTGGGCTCGTCGTCGTACAGCGCCATATCCTGCTGTTCGTTGTAAGCGGTATGAAGAATTTGGCAATGCCGGCGGTCGCGCCAGCCCATGGTTTCTATACCTTTAACCAACACCTGTATGTCGATATACGAGTCGTGCACTTCCAATTTAGCCGCCTCAGGCGTTTTGCCCGGGCCTTCGCTCACGGTGGCATACACGTTGTCGCCATCAATGACATGGCGGCCTTCGGCAAGCTGTTCAAGCGGCTGGCGGCGCAGGAAACGATAAGCTTTTTCAAAGCCGGGATGCATGGAAAAATAACGCTCCAAGCCCAATATCGAGTCAATAATCATAATAAAAACATTTAGATTGAAGTACGAAGATACAATTTATTTCGAAATATTGCCGTATATTTGCCGAATTATTACTTTTTACAAAAATATTATGGCAAGTATCCGGAATATTAAAAAAGACATTGATTATCTGATTAGCGAAGTTATTTCAGACTGTTGTACATTCATGGCGCTGTATCCCGACAAGAAGCAGGAAGAGGCGCTGGCGCTTATTAACGAAACGCTTGATTTGCGCCACACATTAATTACACGTGTGAATCACCCTGAAGGCAAAGCCAAAGCGCACTACCGCGCTATATTCAACGACCTGCTCAAAGGCGTTGATGAATCATTTCAAAAAATCAGCGCTTTTACGAAATAGTCTGCTTCCCTTCTGTTGTCACACCGGCAGCTATCTTCTTAATTAAGCCCTGCAACACGTTTCCGGGGCCTAATTCGACGAACATTGCCGCGCCATCGGCTACCATGCGTTGTACGGTTTGCGTCCAGCGTACCGGTGCGGTGAGCTGCGCAATGAGGTTTTCCTTGATGGCATCAGGATCGGTATAGGGTTTAGCGTCTACATTTTGGTAAACGGGGCACACGGGACTGTGTACGGCGGTTGCTTGAATGGCTGTTTCGAGTTCCGCACGCGCCGGTTCCATCAAGGGAGAGTGAAACGCGCCACCCACAGGCAATAACAACGCGCGTTTGGCGCCGGCGGACTTCAAGCGTCCACAGACTTCCTCAACCGCTTTCACCGCACCGGAAATCACCAACTGGCCGGGACAGTTATAATTGGCCGGGACAACCACGCCATCGACCGAAGCGCATATTTCTTCCACTTTCGCATCATCTAATCCCAGCACAGCGGCCATGGTAGATGGTTCATATTCGCACGCTTTCTGCATGGCCAGCGCACGCGCCGACACCAACCGCAAGCCGTCTTCAAAGCTCATGGCGCCGGCCGACACCAACGCCGAAAATTCACCAAGCGAGTGACCGGCAACCATTTCCGGAGCAAAACCGGGCAACGATTTCGCTAAAATGACCGAGTGCAGAAAAATAGCCGGTTGTGTAACTTTCGTTTGTTTAAGATCGGCGTCGGTACCCGAAAACATCAAATCGGTAATGCGGAAGCCGAGGATTTCGTTCGCTTGCTCGAAAAGCGCTTTGGCTTGCGGCAGCGTGTCATACAACTCTTTTCCCATGCCCACGAATTGGGCGCCCTGTCCGGGGAATACGTAAACTTTCATAACATTTTCAATTTATAATTTGCGGGGCAAAGATACAATTTTTTAAAATAACCAAAATTTGATTACCTTTGTGTCCTGAATTAATATTTTGGCCTCGTAGTTCAGTTGAATAGAACGTCAGATTCCGGTTCTGAAGGTCGGGGGTTTGAATCCCTCCGGGGTCACGCAAGAAAGTCCACCATACAAAGCAGGCGATGGAGGTCGGCCTGTAATTTCGGGCGGGAAAAATTTATCAAAAATTTTTGATAAATAAAAAATATATACTATATTTGCAGCACCAGTACCCGCCAAGCCTCTTTACAATGCTCAAACAGGCGGGTCGTTTTATTTAGAATACCATGAAAATTAATTATTCCAAAACATGCACACTCCCACAGGATTTAATACCATTGTTAAAAAAACAAGGGTTAATTATTCCCGACGAACAACGCGCAATTAATTACCTTACTAATATCGGATATTTCAGATTAGGCGCATATCTTTATCCTTTATTGAAAGACCCGAAAACCAATCATACTTATAAAGATGGCGCAACATTCGACATGGCGCTCAATATGTACCGTTTCGACCGGAAATTGCGAATTTTGCTCTTTAACGAAATTGAAAAGATAGAGGTAGCTATCCGAAGTGCAATAAATAATTGGATAAGCGATGGACTATGCGATATTTTTTGGATAACAAACGCCGATTATTTTAATAGTCCGGCTATTTTTACCAAAACAATAACATTCATTCAATCGGAGATAAAAAAAACAAAAGAAGATTTTATCCTACATTTTCGTAATAAATATTCCAATCCTTACCCCCCGGCATGGATGATTACAGAAATTATACCGTTGGGCGTACTATACAATATATACAACAACTTGAAAAGTAAAAAACTAAAAAAGAAAATCGCCAATTACTTCGGACTCTCCCTACCCGCTTTCACTTCGTGGATGTTGATTTTATCCAATTTGAGAAATTTATGCGGACATCATGTAAGAATATGGAATAAGGAAATCTCTTTCGTTGCAATCGACCCTCAAAAACACACTTATCCGTGGATAGACAATTCCGCCACCGATATGAAGCGTATCTATTACCGCATTTGCATTATCAAATACCTGCTATTTACTGTTTCGCCTAACAATTCAGTTACGCAAAAACTAAAATCATTGTTGGCGAAATACCCGGCTATTGACATTAAAGCCATGGGATTCCCCTCTAATTGGCAAAACGAGCCTTTGTGGCAATGTTAACATCACCGTAGCACGCATTTTTCGCAGGGGAAAGACAAGCTGGATAAAATTTAATACGAAAAATTTGAACATCAGGCAGCAGGTTTTTTACCCTATGTGTTTGCAGTCAAAAAAATGATATTTTTTTGAAAATGACATTTTTTATTTATATCTTCGTATCACCGATTTAAAGTAGAAAATTGTTTCATAGCTATGAGAAAATTCGCTATTTCCCTATTTTTTCTATGGCTGCTGCCGGCAAGTTTCCTGTTTGCAAAAGGGGAGCTTGAAACGTTATTGTCGCAACTCGACAGGGAAATAGCCCGCAAACATTTTTATGAACAGCAAAAAGAGCGCGAAATACAAGACCTGAGGCGGTTATTGCATATCACGCCCTTGCAACCATTACAGGAATATAACCTTAATGATAAACTGGGACAGAAATA
>JAIRLC010000001.1 GCA_031259645.1 Prevotellaceae bacterium
AATTAGTCACATTAGTCTTGTCTATTGTCTAAAAATCTATGTTCTATTATCTGCTTTTCACTAACCACTAATCACTAACCACTAATCACTAACAATTAATCTCTAATTTCATATATACAATAATATCACATATCGCAAATACACATTGCAACACACACTGAAAGTAATTAAGAAATTAGGTGATTAAGAAATTAAGAAAAATCATTCTTAATTGTTAATTCTTAATTGAATGAAGTAGCGCGAGCCTGTAGCTTATTTAAACTAAGCGGTCCTGCGGAACCATGTTGATAAATAAATTAGGCCCACACCTGTCTTTCTAACAATACATAAAATTGGAAGTGAAAAAAAGAAACGTGTGGGCGCCAACTTTATTCCCTATCAACATAAAAGAAATTTCGCAGGTTTCTTAGTTTCGGTACAAAAAGCGAGCGCCAACAAGTAATAAAAAGAACATCATCTCATTTCAAGTGCAAATATAAACACAATTTCTAAATATCCAAACATGTAATTGTTAAATTTCGTTATAAAATTTATTTTTAGATAAATTTTTGAACTGCCGTTTTTTCGTGTGATTATGGCTATGAGCGGAAATTAGAATAAGCTCCCCGTTATTCTAATTTTAGGGTATTTTTTTAGAATAACGATATTCTTATTCAAAAAATATGGGTAAAAATTAGAATAACGCGATTTTTAATACCGCGCAGCCCATGAAAGGTTGTAGCGCGGCGGGGATGCGGATGCCTTCGGGCGTTTGGTTGTTTTCGAGCAAGGCGGCTACAATACGCGGCAGGGCCAGCGCGCTGCCGTTGAGCGTGTGCACCAACTGCGTTTTCTTTTGATCGTCGCGGTAGCGCGCTTTCAGGCGGTTGGCCTGGAACGACTCGAAATTGGATACCGAACTTACTTCGAGCCACCGCTCTTGCGCCGCCGAATATACTTCAAAGTCGTAGGTGAGCGCGGAGGTGAAACTCATGTCGCCGCCGCAAAGCCGCAAAATACGGTAGGGGAGTTCCAGCGTTTTAATTATGCCTTCCACGTGTGCCACCATCTCATCGAGCGCCCGGTAGGAGTTTTCGGGCAATTGGAATTGTACAATTTCCACTTTGTCGAATTGGTGCAGGCGGTTGAGACCGCGTACATCCTTGCCGTAGGAGCCGGCTTCGCGTCGGAAACAGGGCGTGTAGGCCGTCAGTTTTACCGGTAATTCCGGTGCATTGAAAATTACATCGCGGTAGATATTCGTCACCGGCACTTCAGCCGTAGGGATTAAATAAAAATTGTCGACGGCAACATGATACATCTGGCCTTCCTTGTCGGGCAAATTGCCAGTGCCGAAGCCCGACGCCTCATTCACCATCAGCGGCGGTTGCACTTCAAGATAACCCGCAGCAATATTGGCGTTCAAGAAAAACGAAACTAGTGCACGCTGTAGTTTTGCACCTTGTCCTTTATATACCGGAAACCCGGCGCCGGTGAGTTTTACGCCCAAGTCAAAATCGATGAGGTCATGTTTCGCGGCCAGTTCCCAGTGCGGCAAGGCCTGTTGCAGTGCGGGTTTTACACCGCCTTCGCGCACCACTACATTGTCTTCCGGCGTATGCCCCGGAGGCACTGTGGCATGCGGTAAATTCGGCAATAATACGATAGTTTCGTCAAGTTTTTTTTCTGTAGCGGCGAGTTGCTGTTCCCAAATTTTCGATTGTTCTTTCAGCGTCAACGTCTGTTGTTTTGCGGCCTCCGCTTCGTTTTTCTTCCCTTCGCGCATCAACACTCCAATTTGTTTGGCTATTGTATTTTGTTCGGCGAGGTTCTTGTCGAGCTGTGTTTGCAGCGCTTTCCGTTCATCGTCGGTTTTAATGATTTCGCTGATGAGGGCTGTTGCATCAAAATGTTTGATGGCCAATCTTTCGATGATGAGAGCCGTATTCTCACGAATAAGTTTAAGCGTTAACATATTGCTTTTTTATTTTGACACAAATGTAGTAATTTTTTCAGCATTGGCATGAAATTTGTGAATGTATAAGAAAACTTTGTGAACATGAGGCATGAATTACCAACACTGGAATATGCGTTAGATGCTTTGTCTCCCGTGATTAGTAAGCAGACCATGGAGTTGCACTGGGGGAAGCATGTGCGAGCATACATCAACAATTTGAACAACCTTATAGCCGGCACGAAATTTGAAAATGCGTCACTCGACAGGATTATAAAAGAGTCGGAAGGCGCTTTGTATAACAATGCGGGGCAAGTATGGAACCACATGTTTTATTTCGAAGCCCTTTCTCCAAAACCCCGGAAGACGCCGGAGGGCCAATTGCTCGACACCATCAATAAACAATTTGGATCGTTGGAGACGTTTAAAGAACAGTTCAACAAATCGGCCATTGGCCTCTTTGGTTCGGGCTGGACTTGGTTGGTGCGACAAGAAAATGGAGCGTTGCTGATTACACAAGAACAAAATGCCGGGAACCCCTTGCACAACAAAACGGGCAGGCCGCTGCTTTGCGCCGACGTATGGGAGCACGCTTACTACATGGATTATCAAAACCGTCGCGCCGATTACCTCAGCGCTTTCTGGGAAGTGCTTGACTGGACTGTAGTGGAAAAATGGTTTTAAATGCGGTGCTATGTGCGCCCGCTTACGACGCTATCGCCGGCAATATCGAAACATAAGAGCGGTTGCAGGCTTTCTTGCGAAACGCCACCACCCCGTCGATTAAGGCAAATAACGTGTGGTCTTTCCCTATACCCACATTTTGGCCCGGATAATGCACCGTGCCGCGTTGGCGTACGATAATATTTCCGGCTTTTGCCGTTTGTCCGCCGAATAATTTAACGCCAAGTCTTTTGCTATGTGATTCGCGTCCGTTTTTAGAACTGCCGACGCCCTTTTTATGTGCCATATCTTTTTATTTACTGGTAAAACTTATTACGAAATAGCTTCAATTTTAATTTGTGTCAAGGGTTGGCGGTGGCCGTTTTTCTTTTTGTACCCTTTGCGGCGTTTTTTCTTGAACACGATCACCTTGTCGGCTTTTACATGTTTCAGGATGGTTGCGCTTACCGAAACCCCTTCAAGGGTAGGGTTGCCTATGGCCACTTTGCCTTCGGCGTCAGTGAGGAATACCTTGTCGAAATTGACGGTTGCCCCTTCTTCTCCTTCCAAGCGATGAACAAATAACGTTTTTCCGGCTTCTACTTTGAATTGCTGCCCTGCAATGTCCACAATAGCGTACATATCTATATGGTTTTTTTAAAGTTTCAACAGTAAGCGGGCGAC
>JAIRLC010000069.1 GCA_031259645.1 Prevotellaceae bacterium
ATTGTGGCAAAATTGAATACTATTTTGTAAATTTGCAAAAATATATTTTTGTAATATGAAAAAAATTATTGTTCTATTGGCTGTGTTGGTAGTAGCTATTAACGCAGACGCTCAAATTAAATTAGGAATTAAAGCCGGCCTTAATATCAGTGACATGTCGTTTAGCGGCAGCAAAGGCGTGGGCGAAAACATTGATGACATGTTCGCCAACCGCACCGGCTGGCATTTGGGGATGGCCATGAAAATGAAATTTCCGCTATTTCCGCTCACCCTGCAACCCGAACTTTTAATCAGCACCAAGGGCTCTGAACATTTAAGATTAAATTATATTGAAATTCCGATAAATTTACAATGGGGCTTTTCATTAGGAAAAATACGTCCCTATGCGGAATTGAGTCCCTATTTCAGTTATCTGATAGGCAGTAATGTGGCGCTGAATGAGCTCAATAGCTGGGACGGCGGCGTAGGACTTGGCGTGGGTATTGATATCTGGAAGCTGCAAATTTCAGGCAAGTATGTGTGGGGCATAGGTAAAGTAAGCGATATAAAGACCGGCAATACTGAAGGCTCTTTCAAAAACCGCAGCATCCAAGTGTCGCTCGGATATTTTCTTTAGATGACCGCCGACCTGGAACAACTAAAACAATCGCTGGGCAACCACTGGAAAGGATTTTCCGATTTTTTCCAACAAGCGTTGCTCAGCGATATTGTATTATTGAATACCATAAACCGGTATTTGTTGCAACACGCAGGCAAGCAACTGCGGCCGCTGCTAACGCTCCTGACGGCCGAAATGCTGGGAAAAATCACGGAAAGCACCTATCTGGCGGCCAGCGCGGTGGAAATGGTACACACGTGCTCCCTGTTACATGACGATGTGATTGACAATGCCGATGAACGGCGCGGTGCGCCTTCGGTGAAAGCCATGTGGCGCTCGAATGCGTCGGTGCTCACGGGCGACTACTGGCTGTCGCGCATCTTTCACATGGTCATTACGCATCAGGAGTACCGGCTGCTACCGTGGTTTTCGGGCTGTCTGGTCAATCTGAGCGAGGGGGAGCTGCTGCAATTAGAGAAGGCGCTGCACCTGAGCGCCACAGAAGCCGGCTATTTCACCATCATCGGAAAGAAAACGGCGTCGCTGCTGGCTGTGAGCATGGCTTCGGGCGCCATCACCGCCGACGCCCCGGCCGAAACCGTACAACAATTGTATGACGCAGGCTACCAAATGGGACTGGCGTTCCAAATCCGCGACGACATTCTTGATTACCACAAAACAAATATGCTGGGAAAACCCACCGGCAACGACCTGCGGGAACAAAAACTGACGCTGCCCCTGCTGCATGCTCTGGCGCAGGCCGATGAGCCCACTCGCGCGAAAGTGCTAAAATGGGTGAAAAGCGTGGCCAAGAGTAAGCGGCATTATACTAAAATTATTTCTTTTGTAAAGGCGCACCACGGCATGGAATATGCTCATACGGTACTGCAACAACATGTGGACAAAGCCAAAGAAATCCTTGCCTCGTTTCCTGAAAACGAAGGCCGCAACAAACTTATGGGACTGGTAGATTTTCTCGCGGTACGGAAAAAATAGCGCCACACACCACGCCCAGAAACGTTAATCCCGTACTTCTTTTAGCTTTTCGCGGATTTTGTTTTCCACTTCTTCGGCCAGTTCGGGATTGTCGATAAGCAAAGCTTTTACGGCGTCGCGTCCCTGTCCGATTTTCGTATCGCCGTAGCTGAACCACGAGCCGCTCTTCTTGATGATGTCGAAATCAACGCCAAGGTCAATAATTTCGCCAATTCTCGAAATACCTTCGCCGAACACGATGTCAAATTCGGCCTTTTTGAACGGCGGCGCCATTTTGTTCTTCACCACCTTCACGCGCGTACGGTTGCCGGTAGCTTCTTCGCCGTCTTTCAACTGGGTTACGCGGCGCACGTCAAGACGCACAGAAGCGTAAAATTTCAACGCATTCCCGCCCGTAGTCGTTTCGGGATTGCCGAACATAATGCCGATTTTTTCGCGCAACTGGTTGATGAAAATACAACACGTGTTGGTGCGGCTGATGTTGGCAGTGAGTTTACGCAACGCCTGACTCATCAGGCGGGCTTGCAGCCCCATCTTCGAGTCGCCCATTTCGCCTTCTATTTCGGCTTTCGGGGTGAGGGCGGCCACAGAGTCAATCACCACAATGTCCACCGCGCCCGAACGGATGAGGTGGTCGGCAATTTCCAGCGCCTGTTCGCCGTTGTCGGGTTGCGAAATAAGCAACGTATCCACATTAACGCCCAATTTCTTGGCATAAGTCGTGTCGAACGCGTGTTCGGCGTCGATAATGGCCGCAATGCCGCCGGTTTTCTGCGCCTCGGCGATGGCATGAATGGCGAGGGTGGTTTTACCGCTCGACTCCGGGCCATAAATTTCCACTACCCGGCCGCGCGGAAACCCGCCGATGCCCAAGGCATGGTCGAGGGCAATGGAGCCGGAGGGAATGATCGACACTTCCAGTACGGGGCGGTCGCCTAATTTCATGACGGTGCCTTTCCCGAAATCCTTGTCAATTTTGTCAAGCGTGGCTTGCAGGGCTTTCAGTTTCTCAGGGCTTACCTGAGGGATTTTTTTTGATGTGGCTGAGGTTGTTTCTTTTTCTTTTGCCATGGTGGTTGGATTTTAAAAGTTATTACTTAATTGAGGCACAAAGGTAAGATTTTTTTTTATACTGTAAAATAAAACCTGTCTTTTCACGCTTTGCTTGTTTTTGTAACGGTGTGGGTGATTTTTAGCAGGGCGAAGTTAATTTCGTACTTGGTTTGAAAACTTCAAATTCTTAAGGTGGTCGAAAATTTCGACCACATCCTGTTTTTCAGTATTTTGCAACTCAAAAACATAACCATCCGGAAACCTGTCGGGATTATTAGTGACCGCTTCATTGATGCGTTTTGTTTGCACGCCGTACAACTCGGCCACGTCGCTGTCAAGGAGTACTTTCTCTCCCCGAAGCGTGATAATCCGTTCTTCTATGGCATTGAATTTTACAATCGCCGCTTTCCGTAACGCTTCTTTAGCGTTAGCTTTTAGTGTTTGTTGTTCTTTATTAGGCATTTTGAGTGGAATTAAAAATTATTGGCACAAAGATAAATCTTTTTTTTGTAATTGCAAAAAAGCAGTGTGGAAATCTGAAATTTTTCACTTATCTTTGTAAGATAATATAAAATATTCCCAATGAAACCTACTCTTTTTGTGTTGGCTGCCGG
>JAIRLC010000154.1 GCA_031259645.1 Prevotellaceae bacterium
TAATTCATAATTCATAACTCATAATTCATAATTAAAAAAGATGAACACATTTGGTCGTATATTCCGTATCCATATTTTTGGAGAATCGCATGGCGAGAACCTTGGCGTGGTGATTGACGGCTGTCAGGAAGGCATTAGCCTGCAGCCCGACGATTTCGGCCCCGACCTGACGCGGCGGCGCAGCGGCGCGAAGGGCACCACCGCCCGCCGCGAGCCCGACGAGCCGAAAATAGTGAGCGGCATATACAATGGTTATACTACCGGTGCGCCGCTCACCATCCTGTTTGGAAACCACGACACCCATTCGGGCGATTATGCGCAATTCCGCGAGAAGCCCCGTCCGGGACACGCCGATTTTGCCGCTACCAAAAAATGGAATAATTTTAATGATTTGCGCGGCAGCGGGCATTTGTCGGGGCGCCTCACGCTGCCGCTGACCGCCGCCGGCGTAGTGGCGAAAAAATGTATAGCGCCCATCGTGGTGAACGCCATGCTCACCGAAGCGGGCGGCCACGCAAATATTGACGAGGCGGTGGAAAAAGCCATCCGTGAAAACGATTCTGTTGGCGGGATTGTGGCCTGTCGCGTGCAACATGTGCCGGTGGGTTTGGGCGAGCCTTTTTTTGATACGGTGGAATCGCTTTTGGCGCATCTACTTTTTGCCATTCCTGCTGTGAAGGGTGTGGAATTTGGCGCGGGCTTTGCGGCTGCCGCCATGAAAGGGTCGCAGCATAACGACCCGATTATTTCGCCCGGCGGCAAGACGGCCACCAATAACGCCGGCGGCATCACCGGCGGCATCACCAACGGCAACGATTTGTTTTTCCGCGTGGCGGTAAAACCCACATCGAGCATCATACAACCGCAACAAACCATCAACCTGGCTACCGGAAGCATCGAAACCCTTGAGGTGCGAGGCCGCCACGACGCGTGCATTGCCCTGCGCGTGCCGGTCATCGTGGAAGCGGCGGCGGCTATTGTGCTCTGCGACCTCCTGAAATTTTGATTTTGTAATTTTGATAATCTTCGTACCTTTGTAAGATATATTATCGGAAATTTTATGTTTACTAAGGAAATTTATATACAACGCCGGTTGCGCTTGCGCGAACAAATGAAGGATGGCCTTGTTTTGCTTTTGGGCAACCACGAAGCGCCCATGAATTATCCGGCGAACGCCTATCGCTTTCGTCAAGACAGTTCTTTTCTTTATTTCTTTGGATTGGACGAGCCCGGTCTGGCCGCCGTCATTGACCTTGACGCCGGCGCCGAAACGCTTTTCGGTGAAGAAGTCACCATGGACGATATTGTATGGATGGGGCCGCAACCCACTATGCGCGAAAAGGCCGATAGCGTGGGCGTGGCAGCAGTGTCGCCTTTCGGGAAATTATCCGAAACGGTGCAACAGGCCATGCAAAAAGGCCGCACGGTACATTTTTTACCGCCTTACCGTTCGTTCAACAAAATATTGTTACACGATTTAACGGGCGTAGCGCCTGCCGCACAAAAGGAGAGCGCTTCGGTGGCGCTCATTAAAGCGGTGGTAGCGTTGCGCGCCCGGAAAGAAGCGTGCGAAATTGCCGAGATGGAAAAAGCCTGCAAGGTGGGCTACGACATGCATGTGGCGGCCATGACAATGTGCCGTCGCGGCGTGAAAGAAAATACGATAGCCGGTTTTATTGAAGGGAAAGCCATTGCCGAAGGGTACATGCCTTCGTTTCCCGTCATTCTTTCGCAAAACGGAGAAACGCTGCACAACCACGACCACAGCCAACTCCTCACCGACGGGCGGCTGCTCGTGATTGACGCGGGCGCCGAAGCTGTGTCGCACTATGCCTCCGATTTCACCCGTACGCTGCCTGCCGGCGGCCGGTTTACGCCGAAGCAAAAAGAAATTTATAACATTGTACTTGAAGCCAACAATTATGCCGTAAACACGGCAAAGCCCGGCATCACTTACGCCAGCGTTCACCTTGGAGCAGCCGGGATTATTACGCAGGGCTTGCAGGCGCTGGGCCTTATGAAAGGCAACGTCGAAGAGTCGGTGGCGGCCGGTGCGCATGCGTTGTTCTTCCCTCACGGCTTGGGACATCAAATAGGGTTAGACGTGCACGACATGGAAGACCTGGGTGAAAATTATGTGGGATACGACGACGACACACAGCGCTCCAAGCAATTCGGATTAGGCGCTTTGCGCATGGGACGCGTACTGCACGAAGGTTTTTGCATTACCGTAGAGCCCGGTATATATTTCATCCCCGCCTTGATTGAACAGTGGAAACAGGAAAATAAACTCGGGCAGTTTATCAATTATCAGAAGGCGGCGGAATACATCGGTTTCGGCGGTATCCGCCTCGAGGACGACATTCTTATCACGCCAACCGGTTGCCGCCTGCTGGGCGAAAAACGTATTCCCATAACTGTAGAAGAAGTAGAAACAGCAATAAATTCTTAATCGTGATTTATGAAGAAACAGCGTAACCCGTCGCCTGCCTTTCAAAAGAAACAACACGCAGCCATTTCCGGTGCGAAAATTCAGGGGAGAAACCCCATGTTACCGCTAATTCAGCAGGGTGTGGCTTTACCTAAATGGGTGTATGGCCTTATCCTGGCCTTGACCTTTGCGTTCTACGGCAACACCCTGTTCAACCATTATGCCCTTGACGACACGATGGTGATTACACAGAATGAATTTGTGAAAAGAGGCATAAGCAATATTCCGAAGATACTAAAGTATGACACGTTCAATGGTCGTTATGGTACGGTGGCGGTGAACCTTCCCGGCGGGCGCTACCGCCCCCTGTCGGTGATTACACTGGCGGTGGAATATGAACTGTTCACCGATGCGGAAACCAAACAAATTATTCAGGATAAGTTAGACCAGGGTAAGAATGACGACGACGCAGCCCTGCTGGTAGAAACGCCGCTGCCTTACGTCAACCACATGGTCAATATTCTGCTGTATGCCATTACCGCGTGGGTTTTGCTGCTCATCATGCTGCGTCTTTTTCCACTCGAATCGACAACCGGCTGGCGGGCGCTGTTCAATATTCCGGTGCTTACGGTGATTTTCTTTGTGGCGCACCCCGTGCATAGCGAAGTGGTGGCAAACATCAAGGGGCGCGATGAAATTATGACACTGCTGGGCGCCTTGTGCGCCTTGTATTTCACCCTCCGCTGGCTCGACACCAATAAATTGAAGCACATGGCGTATGCTTTTCTTGCCTTTCTGCTGGGGCTGTTTTCCAAAGAAAACGCCATTACATTTCTTGTGGTTATTCCCATCACCATGTACCTCATCCGGCCGTGTAGCGTGAAATTTATGATATGCGGCCTGCTCTCGGCGCTACTTGTTTTTCCTTTCTTTAAAGGACATGCCGGGCTGTTCTTCGTGAGCGTTATTCCGCTTCTGGTGTGCCTTTTTATATCCGAAAAAGACAAGCGCTACACGATGGCACTGTTGCCTTTGTATCTTGCCGCGTTTATATTCCTTCTGGCGCGCCAGTCGGCCATTAACCTTGACCCGCTGCCCGAAAAAGAATTGATGAATAACCCCTTCATGTACATGCTGCCCGGCCAGAAATGGGCGTCCATCATTTATGTGCTGGGATGTTACCTGTGGCTGCAAATCTTCCCCTATCCCCTCACCACCGATTATTATCCCTACCACATTCCCATTATGAATTTTTCGGATGTGAGCGTGATACTCGTCACCCTGCTTTATGTGGCGCTGGGTGCGTTCACTTTTTGGGGCGTTTTCAAGAGAAACAAATATGCGTATGCCGTCGTATGGTTTATCGTCCCGCTTTCCATTGTGTCGAACATTTTTGTGCAGGTGGGGACGTTTATGAACGAGCGGTTCATCTATATTTCATCCATCGGCTTTTGCATGGTGCTGGCCGATTTCCTGATTTACCAACTGCCGAAGTGGTTAAAGCAAAAAACCCTTTATCAGGGTGTGGTGGCCTGTTTCATGCTGGCGCTGCTGTGCCTTTATGGCGTAGATACGGTGGCGCGCAACAAGGCGTGGCATGACGACTTTACCCTCTCCACCACCGACGTGAAAACGTCGCCCAGGAGCGCCAAGGCCAATTATGACGCCGCACGGGTGTATAACATCGAATTGCAGAAGGCTACCGACAGCACCGCGCGGGATTCCATCACCCGGTTAATCAATAAATATTCGCGGCGGGCGGTGGAAATCCATCCCAATTATGAAAATGCTTTGCTACTCTTGTCGTGGTCGAATAGCGCGCTGGGCCAACCACCCGATTCTTCGATTAAATATTTGCTGCGGCTTATCCGGTGGAATAAATATAACCCCTTTGCTGTGGATGCCCTGGCTATAGCTACGGCCAATTATCCCGATTTGGAGAAAAAAATTGAAATTTGGGAATATGTGGCCAAATTAGTCCCCAACCGGTTTGAGCCGAACTTCAACTTGGCGGTTATTTATTCCAATATGGGGCGGTTTCAGGATGCTTTAACTTACTTTGAAAAAGCCGTCAAGCTTAACCCCGAACATGCGCAGGCGCTTATGGGCGCCGGTGCGATGTATGCCAATACCGCAAAGTTTGGTAAGTCGGTGGAAATGTTTGAGCGCGTGGCTAAGCTTATCCCTAACGATACGCTTGTTTATATAAACCTCTACCGGACATATACCTCTGTGGGAGATGGGGCGAAAGCGCAAGAGGCATTAGGCAAATATTGGGCATTGAAAACGCCACAGGGACAGTAAATTGCAATTCTCTTTAAATAATTTTACATGGCTTTCACTTAATTTAACGCTTTTTCCTTTGAAATTTAAATAAATGTACTGATTTTTGTATTTTATAAAATGTTATCTTTGTGCAAAAAAAGATAGCAATTTTGTAAATGGTTGTTTTTTTAAACAAATGTTCTTTAAATAGCGTAAATTAGTAAAATTAATAATATGAAGAGCAAACTTTTATTATTCTTACTGCTGTGCTGGTCTGTTTCGTCGACACTTTATGCGCAGCAAAGTAATGGTGTTATGGTGTCGGATTTTACAATCGAAACAGATCATAGCGTTACATTTAAATTGATGTGGGACAGGGATGCGATGCCGCCTGCAGTGTGGAGCGATACGGTGTGGGTATTTGCCGATTACAATAATGCGGGCACGATGACGCGTATCCCGCTAAGTACTGCCGGAGCCACCCTCATCGAAACCAGCGCTCCCGGTATAGCAACGGTAATCCCTGTAAGCGGTAATAATCAAGGTGTTTATGTGGTCGGAAATGCAAGAACCACAGGTACGTTTTCCGCTACCGTGAAATTGGTGCCCGACGGTATTACCTTTTCGGCCGGCCAGACCGGTTGCGCTTATGCATCTAATTATCCACCAATTGCAGTAATTGATGAGGAGAGAAAAGTAACTTTCATGGGTACCTTCCTAACATTTAAAGGTACTATTTCTAATGGCGTGACGGATCAACAGGTGTTTTTTGATTCCGAACCTTATTTCTTGCCTGAAGGGTATTGGATTAAGGATTTTACCGATACCACGAGCTCTCCGGGTATCTTCTCGTCGGGCGATCCGGGGTGCGCCGTCGCGAATTTGCTTATTACGGGTGACGGTGTGTATTGTGCCG